>JAUWBY010000019.1 GCA_030609605.1 Candidatus Eiseniibacteriota bacterium | reverse complement strand
CCGTGCACTTCTCCCGCGAGCAGGAGCCGACGACCCCGTGCACCTCCTTCTACCTGACCAGATTGGTCATCTGTGCGGTGGATGTGATCCTCCGCCTTCGATCCCAATCGTGCAACTAGCATGCCAGTGCTGCGTTCATCCCGCCACCTTGCTGTGCCGGCTCAGCCAAGGCGGTATATGTCCGTCCGTCTGTCGTTGAGGATATCGTTGTACGGCGTCACAGCCTTGTCTCTCGCCACAGCCGGGTTGATATCGACCACAAGGACTTCCTCCGTGTCGCTACTGGCACGGACCAGGATCTCTCCTCTGGGCGAGACTATTTCGCTCATCCCAATGAAGGTGAGATCTTCACCAGCGCGCGTTTCAGAGCCGATCCGGTTCGCAGTCATGGAGAACACCCGGTTCTCGATCGACCGCGTCACCATGGCGTCGGGACAGTATGGAAGGACAAGGTTCGAGCTGTGGCACAGGATATCTGCGCCGGCCAGCGCCAAAGTGCGTGCCACCTCCGGGTATATCCAGTCGAAGCAGATCATCATTCCGAGACGGGCTCCTGCCACATCGTGTACGCTCGGCGCCATATCGCCCGGCAGGAACATCTCCCGCTCCTTGTAGAACAACTGAACCTTCCGGTAAACCTCGCGGCGCCCGTCAGAAGTCAGCATCAGTGATGAGTTGAACAGCCCCACCTCCGCCTGCTCCGCAAACCCCAGTATGATCGTGGCTCCCTTGTCGCGAGCGAGTGCAGCCAGCGCATCGAACTCCGCGCCGTCCGCTCTCTGGGCAAGGACCTCCGCCTCCGCCCGCGACTCGAACAGGTACCCTGACAACGCCAGCTCAGGCAGCACGAAGAGCTCAGCGTCCTCGGGCTCGAGCAACGCCAGCACCCGGTCCATGTTCCCCGTCACATCGCCGAATACCGGCCCGAACTGAACCACCGCTGCCCTCATTCGACTCCTCCTCTTCTACGAAAGACCCGATTCTGCGGCACACAATGTACGCACAGTGGCAGGAAGTAACTACGCCCCTTCCTACCTGACGCCGATCGAGACTTCGATATGGCGTCCATCCTGCATGAATCACCCCTACTGGGCGCACAAAGGGGCAATCAGGAAGACCGTCGTCCTGCGCTCAACACCGAGAAGTGACTTCGTGCTCACAATTATCTCCAGTGGCACGAGGCTTGCATCTTGGAGGCAGACACGGAAGCTCAAGAATCCCTCGACGACGGTGGATGGCCGAACTATGAAACAGAGGCAGCCTTTGAAGAATGCATCGGTCAGCGCGACCAAGCGGCGACAGGTACGTCGCAAGCTTGAGATAGGAACCGACGTTCAAACTTCGTACTTCTTTATGCTCAACTGTCTCCTGCACTCCAGAATCCACACCGGCATCGAGTCGAACCATGAGGTGTACGATGAGGATGTGAACGTCTATCTCGCTCACCTTCTGAACTCCCATATGGAAGCCTCGCAGATCACTGCGATGCCCGACAGCATCGCCACGTGCGATGCAGATCTATTCAGGATGATTGAGGAGGCCGGAAGCGATCGTAGACGCTACACGATCTACAAGACGAACGCCGACTTTCTGCTCATGTCCATCGCCGTGTTCGACACAGTCGACAAACCCGTGTTCAATCGCCCCGCCATCTTCCACACCTCGCGGAGCACGTACATCGCCCGCGCGGCGTCATACTACGCTCACGCTGCCTCACACGCAACGAAGCTGGCGTGTGGAACAAGCAGGATCGGACTCACGCTTCAGAAGCTGTCTGACAGATTCGACGACTACGTGCAGATCCTCACGTATATGAGAGGCCAGTACCTTAACCTTCTCAAGAGGTACTCGCCGGGGGAGCTCTTTCATCTCGATCGTCAGATCGAGAAGGTCGAACGAGACCAAGCCATCGAGCGAGTGCGTGACGAGTTTCTCGACACATACCATGAGTGGATGAAGACCCACGAAGATGCAGTCCAGAAGAGACTCCTCGAACAAGCGGAACTCCTCAAGGAACTCGATCCAGCTTTCGACTTCCAGCTTCCTGCGTAGGGAGCCACCCTCTTACTGAGGGATGAAGAGCTTCTGGCCGACGGAGATTCTGTCGGGGTTGGCCAGATTGTTCGCCGTCACGATCGCCTCAACCGTTGTTCCGTACTGTGATGCGATGCGGGCAATCGAGTCGCCGGGACGTACGGTATGTTCCACGCCAACGTTCAGCGAGCTCTTGATGGCCTCCATCTCCTCGCGCAGCAGGCGGTTCTCACGGGTGACTTCCTCAAGAACGATCTCCATTCTCCCAACCATGTCATCCCTGTCGCTCTGCCTCCCACTGTCCACTGCCCTGATCCGGTCCTCCAGCTCTATGCCGATTTGCTGTTGTCCGTCGCGGACAGCCTCCAGTCCTCTGCCGAACTCGCTCTCCAGGCCACCCAGCCTCTGCGAAAGACCCTCAATCTGATGAGAGACGACCTGGATCTCCTCTTCGAGCGCGGTCAGGCGCCCATCGATCTTGAGGACTTTCTCTGAGAGCCCGGCCTGGCGCTGCTCGAAATCATCCTGAGCGTCCCATATGTCCTTCTTGACGGCCAGACCACCAGTCCCACATCCGGACAGCGTGATACCGATCAAGAGCACCGTGAGAGCCGTAACACCCGCTCGACCTGCGAGACGAAGACGCGAAGTACCTGTTGCGGTTCCATGCATTCTATTCATGCGCCGGCTCCCGCTATTCGGAGACAACGAAGTGAGCGCGCCTGTTCTTCGCCCACGCATCCTCTGTGCTTCTTGGGTCAAGCGGGCTCTCTTCGCCGTAGCTGATCGTACCGAGACGGCTCGAACCTACTCCAAGACCGACAAGATAGCGCCGTGCGGCCAAAGCTCTCTGCTCGCCAAGCGCCATGTTGTACTCGTTGGTGCCGCGCTCGTCGCAATGTCCCTCTATCATGACCCGGACATCCTCGTGCTCCGCCAGCCAGCTCGAGATCTCCTGGAGTGTACCTACATTCATGCTCAGGATATCGTAGCTGTCAAAATCGAACTGGATGTCATCGAAGATGGACGAGCCGGGCTCGATGTACACCACATCCTCCGGCTGTTCGTAGAGCGGGATATCATCACCGACAAGCGCGTCGGTCTCCTCGGTCACGGCGGGATCTATGATCGGTTCCTCTACGACGTCTTCTCTCGAACCGCACCCCGACAGAACGAACGTCATCCCTGAAAACAGAACAACTGCCATAAGAAGAACTGCGAACCTCCGCATTCTCTCTCCTCCTCGCAAGCCCCTGGGCCTCAATCGGACCATGCCGGGCTTAGATAATCACCAGCACCGCTGGTGAGCCTCACCGGTTCCAACTCATAGATATCAAGCATGTACAGGTCTGACTTGCCTCCCGAAGTCACGCTGTATACGATGTGCCGGCCGTTCCTCGCCCAGGAAGGATCCTCCTTGTCTCCGGGCCCCGCGGTCAAGCGCACTATCTCCTTGCTCCCGACATCAACTGTACATATCTGGAACACTCCATCTATCTTCGCAGTAAAGGCGACGAGATCTCCCTTGGGAGACCAGTCCGGCGATGTATTGTAGCGCCCCTGGTACGTGAGCCTCTGCGGACTGCCCCCCGTCGCACTCATTGTGTATGTCTGTGGCGCACCCGAACGATCAGACACATAGGCTATCCTGCGACCGTCCTGCGACCAACATGGCGAGGACTCCGTGCTTCTTCCGAACGTCAATCGACGCGGCTCACTACCATCCGCCCGCAGTCTGTATATCTCAGGGTTGCCATCTCTGGAGAGAGTCATTACAACTTCTCCACCTCTCGGCGATGGTGCGGCGAATGCGTTGAGACCCGGAAAGGAGGTTACTCGCGAGGTTGTCCCTGTTTCGATGTTCACCCGCCTCGTTTCCTGACGGCTGTCTCGTATCATCGTGTATATGAGATCCTCAGCCCCAGGGAACCAATCCGGATAGATGGCAATGGCGTTATCGCGGGTTACTCTCCGCCGATTCTCGCCATCGTAGTCCATCACGTAGATTTCCTTGGCCCCCGTCACGTTCGAGACAAAGGCGATCCGGGTCTGCGCGACACCTTCCTCTCCAGTTAGCTGTTTGACGATGTCGTCCGATATGCGGTGGACGGCGGCCCGCCACTCACCGTGCCGGCCGGAGTAGCGTCTGCCGAAGATCGGCTTGCCCTGTGCCAGATCGTACACGGTAGCTTCAATGGACATCTCCGAGAGCGTTCCTTCGATTTTCCCCTTCACGAGAACTTCTGCACCAAGTGCCGCCCATTCCTGAAAGTTGATCCGTCCCGAGACGCGGTCCTCGGTCTCTGTCTCGTCCACGAACTCCGTGTTCGCAACAAGACTGAAGTAGCCGGAGTTGGAAAGGTCGAACAGCAAAACATCGCGGACGTCTTCCGGTGCTACTATGGTGCCACCGTCTACATCGAAGAGCGGCACCGCCACGATCACCTTTTCTCCGAACGCCTTCGATACGCTGATATGAACCTGCGCATAGGCAACAGATACACCGCCCAACAAAATGGACAGAGGAAGTGAGATCATGATGCCTGCGTAGAATCTCCGTATCATTGGATGCGCCCTTTCATCAGGTCGCGATTGTTCACCTTTGGTCCGGTCTCGGTGATTCACTGATCGAGTCAGTTCCGAGCGACCGTGAAGTCTATGGTCACATCGAGATGGTTCTCCATATAATCGTCGGGAAGCGGAGGGAAAGGAGCCGAGTTCCGAATCGCCTTCACCGCCGACTGATCGACATTCTGAAGTCCCGATGTTCGGCGCACGGTGACCACCTCGATATTCCCATTCCGCCCGATCCTGAACGAGATCTGTGTGGAGAGCTTCTCGTCGCTTATCAGCCTGGAACTGGGCTGCTTCCAGTTCAATCTCACCTTGCCCTGGATAATAGACAGGTACCAGCTGTAGGGGAAGCGAGAAGCGGTAACGACGGCGCTCGTAATCGGGGGCTGCTCCGTCGCTATCTCCTCGGGCTCCGCCCGCTCATCACGCATCTCATCCTGCGCTCTCAGGCGCTCCGCCAGACGTTCCTCCAGTGTCTTCTCGCTTCGCGGCGGCGGCGTGAATACCACGCGTTTCACCTGTCTGGGCGGCGGGTCGTCCGGAATCCGCTCCTCGGCGACCGGTTCGGGCTCGGGTTCAGGCGCAGGCTCAGTGATTTCTTCCTCCACAACGGGCTCCGGCTCCGGCGTCCGTGGGGGCGAGCTTAGTTCCACGAGTTCCACGGTGTAGGTCTCGAGTCCAGTCAGCTCCTCCTCGAAAAGCCCCGGGATGAACGGTACGAGGATGAGCAGGAACAAGTGAATGATCGTCGATATGACAAGAAATCGAGACATGCTATTCAGCCGGTTTCGTGGCCATTGCCAGTCTGGAGATGCCGGCGCTCCTTGCAGCGTCGAGCACTTCAACAACGCGACCGTACTGGATCTCCTCGTCGGCCTTGATCAGAACAGCGGCGTCGGCGTCGGATGCGTGGATATTCTCAAGGCGCTCACGCAGATCTGCGAGGGTCACGCGTTGGTTCTCAAAGTAGATCCTCTCGTTACTGGATATCGCTATCGTCACAACGTTCGAGACGTCGATTTTCCGCGGCTCCGCCGTAGGCAGGGTCACATCTATCCCCTGCTCGATCATCGGGGCTACCATTATGAAGATAATGAGAAGCGCCATCATGATATCGACCAGCGATGTCACGTTGATGTCGCCGATCGGATCCATGTCGTTGTCGCGCTTCCGTCTTCTCCGCACGTTCTCCCCCTTGCCGGCGGACTCTCTATCTCGCGCCCATGTTGCGCTCGACCGTGGACATGAACTCGGATGAGAAGTTCTCCATCCTGATCGTCATTGTCCTCACACGATTCATCAGATAGTTGTATCCCGCAAGCGCGGGAATCGCCACGGCCAGTCCCGCCACGGTCGTCGTCAGTGCGGCCGAGATACCCGGAGCTACGCTGCTTATGCTGGCACTTCCTGTCACATACATCGCGGTGAAAGCGACCATAATGCCCCACACCGTTCCGAAGAGCCCCACGAACGGCGCGCCGCCGACCACAGTTGCCAGGATGATCAGGTACTTCCGGAGGTCGATGACCTGCTCTGCCACTGCCCTTTCCATGCTACGTTCCAGACCGTCTATCTGGACGATTGAGAGACCGCGCCCAAGCGAGTCTCCCGCCATGGTCAGCGCCAATTCCGCGAGGCCCGCTTCGAAAACGGTCGCGAGCGGGGATGGGGCGAATCCGCGCCTGTCCGCGTAGTCATTCACCATCCCATCCGGATTCTCCCGGAACAGCTTGAGAAATTTCTCGGACGCAGATCTGGCCTTCTTGAGGGTCAGATACTTGTGGAGAATGATGGCCCACGAGTAGATTGAGACAATGAGAAGAAAGATGACGATCATCCTTCCCAAGGCTCCCGACTGCCCTACTGTGGCTATGAAACCAGTACCCACCAGTGCCTCCTGTCTATTCGATTACTGTGTCGCCTGTCCGAAGTTGGTCTTGTGCTGCGCCGCTTGTCCCTGATTGATCTTCTGCTGTGCCGCTTGTCCGAAGGTAATCCTTCCATTTCCCCTCAAGCGAACCCAGGGGTTCTCCCAACTCAGATTCGACCATCGCGTCCACGGGGCCGGCTCGATCGACCGCTCCAGCATACAAGTCGCGTGCGACTCCTTCCCCACGGGTCGCCGCGAGAAACTCGAAGAAGGAACCCGCCGCCGGCTCCGATCTCTGCCTACTGAGGCGATGGTACGAGGCCGGATCCGTCAGCTCCGCAAGTGAAGGCAGATCGCCGGATTCAAGGAGGCTGAGAGCTGCCTCGGCCAGTGTCATGCCACCCCATTCGCCACCTGCGTAGAAGGCGAAGCCGTTGCGAACAAACGGATTGTACACCTTGCCAAGGGCCCCTGCAGCCATCACTTTGGCCGCTTCCCGCGTGAGCGCCAGTTCGGAGCCGTCCGTCCACGCCAGATGAACGGTATTCGCCCATTCGACACCGTGGGCCACCTCCCCGTTGTCGGTCGCCCGCTCCTTCGAATCAAGGGACGCGTAGACGTAGACATCTATTCGTAGCGGTGTAACAACGCTTTCCGGACTCCGACCGAGAACCTCGTTTGCCCGTGCGACAGCGGCAGAGGCCGCCTCACCCGCAAGCATGAGCACTTCGGTCCCGAGATCCGGCTCGTGATGAAGGACTGCTGCAGTGGTCGCGGTCTCGATCCAGTCCTCGTACGGATCATCGAGTCCGCCGGCGCTCCCTATCCCTCCGATGCTCATGATAAGAACATAGATAATCGCGAAGAGGATGCCAGTCCGTCTGGCCCGGACCCTGTCGAGTGCGAAAATCGGCCGGGCCGCGATTCCGAGAAGAATGAAGAACCAGAGGGAGAAGATGTCCAGCTGCCGGGCCAGACTCCAGAGAAACGGATTCACCCCTGAACCCAGCAGCACGGCCAGATTGGCACCAACCGTGGATGAATGTGTGATTCTCATGAGTCCTGCCATGGCCAGAGCGCCCACACCACTGACGACCGAAGCGTGGGCAACGGCGCTGAACACAACGCTGAAGCGCGCTTTCCCTCCCATGAGACGTCCAGCAAGCCCGAAAAACAGCGTTTCAAGGAGCGTGATCAGCGGAACGCCCACGGCCGCCATGAGGATGCTGCCCCCGATGAATCCCGACCTGATAGTCGCGGGATCGTGTCCGCCGCGAAGGGCCATGCTATGCATGAAGGAATCCATGTACCCGCCCTTTACGGCATATATGGCGCTCACAAGGGCACACACGATGCCGAAGATGATAGGTAGAATCCAACGTGGCCGCTCACGTAGCCGTTCGAATGTCCGTCCGGGAAACACGAGGACGAGCGTCAGGGCCGCAATGGGATTCAATGGACGGGATAGAGGTGTCTGGTGCTCTTCGCTCATCGGTCAGCCTCGCGTCATTCGAGAGGGCAAGCACACATGCGAGCGTAGACACTACAACTGTGGTTTCCGCAGTGTCAAGATATGAGGTGGCAAATCACGCCGCCAGCGGCCTCATGACGCGTTTTCTGCCCTGGAAGGTGGCAATCTCGGTGACGCCCGCACGCTTCAGGTGCTTCACGGCCAGGTCGAAGTCCATCCCCACCTGCTGAGGCGCGTGAGCATCAGAGCCGAGCGTCACGGCGACGCCTCGCTCAACACAGACCTTGAGAAAACCACGCGCGGGATAGAGTTCCTGTGCCTGCTTGCGAAGCCCGGAGCTGTTGACCTCAATGGCGACATCGTGCTCCGCCAGCACCTCTGCAGCTTCGCGGTACATCTCATCGACAGGGAGGGTCGTCCAGACGCCGTGTTTCTTCACGAGATCCGGATGCGCCATGATGTCGAAGCCGCCCTTCTGTACTGCCTCACAGAAGATCTCGAAGTAGCGGACGTACATGTCGTCAGGGTTCTTCCCGACGTAGCTCGACAGTCGTCGGCTGTCGCCGAAATCCCAGCCATCCAGATAGTGCACCGCGCCGTAGACGTAGTCGAACTCGTAGGGAGAAGCGGCCTCCCACACCTCGTCCATCTGCCCGGGGATGTAGTCCATCTCTATCCCGAAGCGTATCTCGATCGATTCCACGGATTCCTGGACGTCGCGCACGAGCTCCGCGTAGATCGCGAGTTCATGCGGAGCCATCGTGAGTCCTTCGTCACGGATGTGCAGGAGCGGCATATGGTCCGAGAAACCGATCTCGGCGAGTCCCTTCCAGATGGCCTCCCGAACGTAGTCCGCAGGCTCCCCGATCGCGTGCCCGCAGAGCCTCGTGTGAATATGGTAGTCAACAAGGCGCGAGTAGGAATCGCGGTCGAGCTCACGCATCGACCGCGTCCATCGAAGCATCCTACGCTTTGCCGCGCGTCCCAACCTGCCGGAATTCAACTGCCCTCCGCTCTGTCGTACCCCATCTTCGTAGCCATCTCGCTCCCGGCCTCCGTCATTCTACGATAGAGGAAACTCGATGGAATCTCGTAGTCGACCGTGGCCATCGGCCGCCGAGTCGCTGAGTGGATCATCTCGCCGTGAATGAGAAGCTGATTGCCTGATTTCGTGAGTTGGAAATAGGCAAGCCCATCAAAGTCGGTCCCCTCGGCCGCCACCTCCGGTACTCTCTCGCGTGATGCTACGACCTCCACATAGACACCTGATTCCCTCGCAAATGACCGCGCGAACCAGCGGGCCGTGACCATCGCCACAGAGTCCGACGGCAGCGGGAAGTAGCCCTCCGGGGCATCTATCACAACAGGCATCACCGCCACCCGGCCCACGCTTCCAGCAACCGGCGCGGTCGATTCAAAGGAGCATCGCACGACGCCGACCACGATAAGCGCCAGACTCAGAACCAGAACGACCTTGAGCCATGGCGACTGCGACGACCACCCACCGCTGCGACGGCCCTGTATCCCCACTTTCTCGCTCATCATCTACACCTCGCCTTCGCCCCACGCTCGGCTGATAAGAGCAGCATCGGGCGGTGGAGTCATGAAACTGACCACGATGAGAACCACGAGAGAAATAAAGACGCCCGGAATGAACCCGTGAATGCCGAACGGCTTCCCCGCGATCATCCATCCGAGCGCGACCACCGTACCCGCTATCATGGAGGAGAACACACCCGCGCTGTTCGCCCGCTTCCAGTAGACGCCGAGCACGACCGGCCACAGACAGGCCGATGCGATCACGGCCCAGGCGAACGCGGTTATGACGAGCACAAGTCCTGGCGGACGATAGGCTATGGCGAGCGAGATCAGCCCGGCCGCGAGGCTTGCCACTCTTCCTATCATTACATCGCGCCTGTCACTCTGCGGTCTGCGCTTCTTGCCTTTCCTCTCCTCCTGATTCCCGCGGAGGTCCCTTGTTATGGCTCCGGAGACAATGATCAGAACCGACGCAAACGTCGACATGCCGGCTGCCATGACTCCCGCCATGAAGATCGCCCCACCCCAGGGATTCAGAACAAGTTGTGCGAGCTTGGGAATCGCCAGATCCGGATGCTCAAGCGTCGGGAGGAGAATGCGGCTGATCGCGCCCGTCATGTACGGGAGTATGGCCATGGCGCCACCGAGGGTCGCAAGAACCACTCCCAGTCTCAACACGCGCGTGCTCTTCATGGAGTAGAAGCGCACCAGAAGCTGCGGCATGCCCCAGACACCCAGACTCACGATGAGGGCATACGACATGAGGCCGCTCCACCCCCACACTCCGGGTGTGGTGACAAGACCCGGATCGATGGCGGCGAGCTGGATGTTCGCCGCCGTCAGCCCGCCTACTCTGGACAGCGTCGCGAAGGCAAGAAGGAAGAGCCCGAACAGCATGATCCACGCCTGAACGAAACTCGTCCAGACAACGGCGAGGTAGCCGCCTATCGACACGTAGATGAGAATAATGAGACCCGCAACGATGACGGCCGTCGTGTACGGGATCCCCATGAGACCTTCCATGATGCGTCCCATGCCCACAAGGACGCTCACGTTGTATACGATCATGAACACAAAGATGATGACGGCCGAGAAGATCTCAGCTTCACGCGAGCCGTAACGCTTCCCGATGAAACCAGGGATGGTCATCGTGTCAAGGCGCTTGGTGAACTCCCACAGACGCCGACCGAGCACGATCCAGGCAAGCGTGCATCCGATGAGTACGTTCGACGCGGCTACCCAGAGCGTGGACATCCCGAAGCGGTAACCGAAGGCGCCCCCGCCGATGATGACCACCGAGCTGAAGTAGGCTGCGACGAAGGAGAAGGCGGTTACCCACGGGCCGATCTGCCGCCCTCCAATGTAGAAATCCTCGGCGTTCCGGGTGCGACGCCCCATCCAGATTCCCATCGCGACCAGAACAACGATGTAGGCGGTCAGCACGGTCGTGTAGACGGCCATGTTACTCATCGCCACCTCCCTTGTCATCGTCGTCTCGCGTTGCAGTCACGATGGCCCAGACGATGGCCAGGAGGACAGTCCCGGCAACAACCAGGAGCGCGGCGAAGGTGCCCCACGAGAATCCGAAAGGTCCTGTCATTCCATCCTCCCCGGCGGCTCTCGCCGGCTTCTAGAAAAATCTATAGTAGACCTTGACATACGGCGCCCATTCGAAATCGTGACAGTTCCCACCCCTAAGACCTTTCGCGACCACGGAAATGAACGTGCTCGCCCCGATCGTCAGATGCTCGCCGTTGTCCCACGAGATCCCCGGACAAGCGTAGAGGCGATAGTACTGATCCAGCGTCTCTCCTGCGTAACCCTTGGCTTCCCAGAGAAGGCTCCAGTTCTCATTGATCGGGTTCTCAAGACTGATACTGGCGACCCAGATATCTTTCATATCGCGACCGGAGTCCGTCTCACCATTCAGCCAGTAAGTAACACTGACGTGGCCATCGATCCTCCCCATTCTGTGCGTGACCGCTAGGCCACCGACGAAATCGGTAGTGCCGTCTGAGAGCGCCGGATCACAACTATCATTCCCTGTCGGGAGACGTACACCGGCGAGGAGTGCAACGCGCGGATATCCATCGTCACCACGGTAGATCTGGATCTTGGGGTCGATCACGATGTCACCGATTCCCATTGAGGAGGACGCCACCTCGTCACCCGACCCTTGGTTGCTGAACCTGTACTCAAGCGGAAACCCAGCCCGTATCGTGAGCAAATCCGTCGCGCCGTAGTAGATCCTGGGGACGAAACAGGCTCGTGTGAACGATTTGTTATTGGCAAGGTCTTTCCAGCCACCCGGACCGTCTCCGTCCAGATTGTCGATGTAGATTCGCGTGAAGTCCCGGTAGAAGTACCAGGTATCCAGCATGAACTTCCCCTGCGGCAGTGTGTTTGCACTCACACCTACGACGGGGGTTGCAATGGCTGTCTGAGCCAGTACCAGCGCTGCGAAAGCGGTCACAACCACCACTGCAGTCCGCCTCATCGTACCTCCTGCGCCTGGGTATGGGATTCTGAAATGCACAAGCTCGTATCGTACCTGATAACGCCGGGCCAGACCAGACAGATCATGCAGATCTACCTCGCCTCCAAACCCGCACCCTCACCGTAGGGGACAGAATCTCGCTGCTTGGACAATCCTGTCTGTGCGACTCACTTCGCGCTGGCCCAGGGACAGCTCCAAGATGTAGGATGTGGGTACAAGCAACGGTATGTTCAAGCTGGGGTCGCAAGGTCGATGGCGAAGCGGAAGAAGAGAGGGATCCACACTTCACCTATCGCAGAGGTCCGAAGCCCCGGGGCTCGGTACTGCTCGCTCGCTGTCATAGTGGCCGGTATCCTCCTGGCCGCGTATCTTGCTCTACACGCCCACCTCATCCGCGAACTGATGAGGGTCGTGTTTGGCTCATAGTGAGTGCTCCCTCGACGGACTGGACATCGCTCAGTGAATCACCTCGTGGTCACAGCCGCTATTGCGCTTGCACTAGGGTGCGCATACCCCATCGCACGAACCTATCGTGGGCGAATTGCCCGTATTCTTGCGCTCGGCGTGTGGTCGTTCGCATCACTCGTCTTGGCTCTCCAAGCCCTCGGGCTATGCGCCGCCCTATCAGGTAGTCATTGCGTGGGTGGCGTCCAGCTTGTCGCAGTGCTTGGGGCCGGCTGCGCTGGCTCCTGGTTAGCAGGACACTAGCGGCGAAGTCATAGCCCCCGCGGGCACGCGGAGGGGACACAACCTTCACAGCGGAAGGCGTCGCGCTCAGGGGCTTCAGATAGCTCCGTGGTACTTGTCATCCTGGCTGGTCTTGCGCTGATTCTCCTCGCCTCGGCGCTCGCGAGTGGCTTGCTGGCCCCGCCGCGCGGGTGGGACGTTCTCTCGTACCACCTCCCGCGCGCCGTGTCATGGCTGCAGAGCGGCAGTCTTCAGCCCTACGGGGGTAGCACCGCACACTACCCGGGAAACGGCGAGCTCTTGCTTCTCACACTGCTCTTCTCGGGGAGCGATCGCCTGGTCTCTGTCATGCAAATGCCCTTCGCTCTGTTCTCTGCGCTGGCGCTCTATGGCACATCCTGGCTTCTTGGAGCCGGCCGGCGCTCATCTTTGATCGTTGCCCTGGCCTTCCTGACGATGCCCATCATTGTTTTTCAGACCGCGATCGCTAAGAACGACGTCGTCGCCGTCGCTGCGATCACAGCCGCGGTCTACTTTGCGGTTCGGTCACTGAACAGGTCCTCCCGCGCGGGCGAGACGCTCCGCAATCTGATCACAGCCGGCGTGGCCATGGGACTCGCGGTCGGATCCCGGTATCCGGTTCTTCCTCTCGGAGCCGCCATTGTGGCGTTGACGCTCATCCTGATGGCGCCAGGCCGCGACAAACAGAGCGCCCCCGGGGAACGGGATGCGACGATACAGAGCGCCCCGGGGGAACGGGATGCGACGATCATGAAGCTGGCGCTCTTCGGCGCAGCTGGTGTTCTCCTCACCTCCATCTACTGGTACGCATCGAACTGGATCGCCACGGGGAACCCCGTCGCCCCCTTTGCACTGCGGGTCGGTGGTACGGAGTTGTGGCCGGGGCTGGATCCCGCCGATATCTACGGAGAACAGCAGTTCAATTACGTTCGCTCTGTGGCGGATTGGTGGTGGTTTGCGTTGCGCGACAGAGCACTCTCCGGCTCCTACAGCGCCGGCGCCGGCTTCGGAGCCGCCTTCGTTGCACTCGTGATCCCCGCGGCGCTCTGGATGGGAGTCGATGCGATCGGCGCGAAGCGTTGGGACTACCGCCGCAAGGGACGCTTGCTCGTGCTGTCACTCGCCGCGGTAGCCCTTGCCTCGTGGTGGGTAGCGGGACACCGCCTTCCCCGCTACCTCCTCCCAGCGGTCGCTATTCCGATGCCCGCGTTGGGCGTGCTGCTTGAGTCATGTCGTCGACCCTTGCGGCGTGCCCTGGAGATCATGCTCATCATCGCGGTTGGGTTCTCGACACTGGAATCGCTCCGTGTCTTCTACTCCGAGAACGACCTGACATCCTCGTTCCTGGGCCATCGGAGCAAGCAGGACATGTACGGAATGCCGGCGTGGGTGTACTCGCTGCCGCCGGACTCGAAGATCGCACTCACGCGAGTGACTGATCATCAGTACTACTCGACGTTTCGGTACCCCCTCATCGGCGGGCTCCCGGGAAACAGCGTCGTTATGGAGGACGACGCGGGGACCTCATTCAGCATCGTGCGCGATGGCGTCCGGGGAATGCATGAGGCTCTGATCAGAGATGGGGTCGACTACCTCTTCATCCGTGCGTTTGGCCTCGAGCCCTGCAAGACCGCGTTCGACATGCATCCAGATCTCTACGAGCCGATCCTTGATCTGGTCGGAAGTCCGTATCAGTGGTACAGAAAAGGCTCTCCGGTGCTGACCAAGGCGTACCGCGTTCTGAGGTAGTCGGCGGCAACCCAGTGGACGACGTCGAGCGGTCGGGCCTGGCAGGAGCACCGTCATCCACCCGCGCAAGCTGCTCTCGGAAAACCCTTTACGGTATCTCTGATTCGACGTACAATTAACATGATGGCTGAGTGAACGTCTCTCATCATGGTATCCTAGCTCCCTCAGCCTG
The DNA here is from genome assembly GCA_030609605.1 of Candidatus Eiseniibacteriota bacterium. Classification (GTDB taxonomy): domain Bacteria; phylum Joyebacterota; class Joyebacteria; order Joyebacterales; family Joyebacteraceae; genus Joyebacterum. The sequence goes on along the minus strand of JAUWBY010000019.1, from coordinate 3,136 downwards.
TCCTGTCGTCCAACGCTCGGAGGAACCGGTCGCAACTCGGATCAGATGACCTGGGGGGCAGCACGTGATCGGCCGCACAGTCTCTCACTACACGATCACCGGCAAGCTCGGCGAGGGCGGCATGGGCGTCGTCTATCGAGCCGACGATGCGAAGCTGGGCAGGACGGTGGCCCTCAAGTTCCTCGCCCCTGAACTCACACGCGATCCCGATGCCAAGAAGCGCTTCATCGCCGAGGCGCAGGCCGCGTCCCAGCTCGATCACCCCAACATCTGCACCATCTACGAGATCGACGAGACAGACGACGGGCGTCTCTTCATATCCATGGCGTGCTACGACGGTCAATCGCTCGCCCACCACCTCAGTCAGGGTCGCCTACCGCCGGCCGAGGCGGTAGCGCTGATGCGGGACGTGGCGGCCGGACTCACAGCCGCGCACAGAAACGGCATCATTCACAGGGACATCAAGCCGGGCAATATCCTCGTTACGGGAAACGGCCGCACGAAGATCCTCGACTTCGGATTGGCCAAGCTGGGCACGCCCTCCGGCCAGACCGGGGCAGGGGTCCGTCTGGGGACCGCCGCCTACATGTCACCGGAGCAGGCGCGCGGCAAGAAAGCAGACGCCCGCTCCGACATATGGGCTGTCGGGATCGTGCTCTTCGAGCTTCTCACGGGCACGCGGCCGTTCGAGGGCGAGCGACACGAGTCGCTCCTCTACACTATCTGCAACGAGCCAGCAAGGCGCCCATCTGAAATCGTACCCGACATCCCCAGGGAACTCGACGACGTCGTCATGCGCTGCCTCGAGAAGTCACCCGCTCGGCGGTACCAGAGCGCGGATGAACTCCACGCCACCCTCGAGCGGGTGAGAGCACACCTTCCTGAACGCAGGAGCCTGAGCCAACTCGACACGAGACCGCTTCCATCCACCCGCACACGTAGACGTCGACCACGCGCTCTCGCCGGAACAGCAGTCTCGCTGGTCGTGCTCGCCGCTGCCTTTCTGGGCCTGCACCCTGCCGGAAGGCAACTCCTCGGCGGGCTGAGAGGACCCCCGCCGCTACCGGACAATGCGATCGTCGCGGTGCTTCCTTTCGATGGACCTGACGACGAGTACGCGCGGGGATTCCGCAAGTACTTTACCCAGCGGCTCCACGAGATCGAGCAGTTCGAGCCGTCTCTCCGCATCATTCCCGTCTCCGACATCGACCGTTTCGACATCACATCTCCGCACGACGCGAGGACCGTCGTCGCAGCCAACCTGACTGTTGCCAGCTGTCTCGAAGCGACCCGGGACAGCATCCGCATCCGATTCGATCTGCGTGAGACCGAGACTGGCCGGTCGGTTCGGTCGTGGAGCGTCGCCGAGCAACCTGCGAATGTGGCCGCGCTCCAGGACGTCCCCGTTCGCTTCGCGGTCGAAGCGCTCGGCCTCGACCTCCCCGACCGGACCCGGCGACGGCTTGCTGCTGGTGGAACGACCGTGCCCGTCGCATTCGAAGCGTTCCTGCGCGGCACAAGTGCGCTGACTGTCGCCGACACGGCCGCCGTGGCGCGCGCAGGCACACTCTTCACGGAGGCAGTGGCGGCCGATCCCGCATTCGCTCTCGCGCACGCGGGCCTCGGCCAAGCACTCTGGCGGAGCTGCAAGATCCGGCACGACTTCCAGTCCGAACCCGAGGCAGAGGCGAGCCTGCGACGGGCGCTCCATCTCGATGAGCGCTGCATTTCCGCAGAGATCGTGCTAGCCTGGATCCTGCTGCGCTCCGGACGCTACGATGAGGCGGCTGCCGGCCTTCGCCGGGCTCTCAAGCAGGACCCCCTAAGCCTGCCGGCGCGGCGGACTTTGGCGGGGCTTCGCGTGGAGAGCGGTCAGTTGGCGCTCGCGGAGACGGCCTATCGTGAGTCGGCCGAGCTCCGGCGGAACTACTGGGGTGTACATAATGACCTCGGCGTTTTCCTGTTGTCACAGGGCCGCTACGATGAAGCCGCCCGTGAGTTTGCAATGGTCACGGAACTCGCGCCGGGCAATGTCCTCGGATTCCGGAACCTCGGTGTGACTTGCTACTGTCTCGACCGGTGGGACGATGCGCGCGTGATGTTCGAGACGGCTCTCGAACTCTCCCCGAGCTACGAGACCTACTCGAACCTCGCGACCCTCCACTTCGCTGAGGCGAGGTATGCCGATGCAGCGGCGATGTACGAGGCGGCGCTCGAGCTCGACGATTCAGACTATCGGGTCTGGGGTAACCTCGCCGCATCGTGCATCTGGATCCCCGGCGGCGAGGCGCGATCCGCAGAGGCCTACCAAGAGGCGGCGCGGCGCGGAGAGCGGCAGCGGTCGCTCACGCCCCGCGACCCGCATCTTCTCACCCACCTCGCGGGCTACTACACCGAGCTCGATGAGCCGGAACGCGCCCGTGAACTTGCGGCAGAAGCGTTGCGCTACGCCCCGAATGATATCGAGGTCATGTTTCAGGTGGGTCACACATACGAGGTTCTGGACGACAGGGTGTTGGCGCTTGAGTGGATAGGAAGAGCTCTCGAAGGTGGTTATTCGAGAGCACAGGTTGAGAACACACCCGCGCTTCGCGGATTGTGCGCGGATGAGCGGTATCAGGAACTCGCCGCGCGTACGGCCGAATAGGAGCGGGTGAAACGAGAACGGAGGGAATGAAGATGCTGAAGCAAGCCGAAGCAACGGAGACAGTGACAACGGAGACGACAGTCGACGTGACCATTGACACCAGCACTAGTGTGCCGTGGGTCCCAGTGGTTACGGTGAAGCCTGGCGATTTCGTGCTCTTCCACGCCAACCTCGAGACCGTGAGCATCTCTTTCCCGGATGCGGGCGTTTTCCCAACGACCGAGATCGTGACCATGCAAACGGGTGACATCACGGTATGGATCCCGTCCGACGCCACGCTGGGAGAGTACGAGTACGCGATCTACGTGCATAGCGTCGGAGAATACGCCGAGTGCCACTCGCACCCCGTGATGATCGTCGAAGGCCCGAAGGATCCGTAGGCGTTCTCTCAAGCCGACCGACCGCAGACGAGCGGTATAAGAAACTCGCCGCGCGCTCCGCCGAATAGGAGCAGATGAAATGAGAACGGAGGCAGTAAAGATGGAGAAG
>JAUWBY010000286.1 GCA_030609605.1 Candidatus Eiseniibacteriota bacterium | reverse complement strand
TGGAAGAGGCGATGAAGGCAACGGTGGAGGGAAGTTGGACGGGCGAGTTGACGGGCAGAAAAAGGGATGGTCAACTCCTGCAGGTAGCAATATCGTCGTCGAGAGTAGTGGATGACCGAGGGAATCCTGTCGCGAGGATGGCCAGTGTCAGGGACGTGACTGAGCTCAAGAAGCACGACAGCCAGCTCCGTCAAGCCCAGAAGATGGAGGCGATCGGAACACTTGCAGGGGGAATTGCCCACGACTTCAACAACCTTCTGGTGCCGATTCTGGGATTCACGGAACTTGCCCTCGTCCATGTGCCTGAGGAGAGTAAGGCACGGGAGGATCTGACCCAGGTGCTGAGGGCTGGGGAGAGGGCGAAGGAGCTGGCAGCTCAGATCCTCGCATTCAGCCGCCAGGAGGAGAGGGAACGGAAGCCGGTGCAGCTCGCCCCGATCGTCAAGGAGGCGCTAAAGTTGCTGATTGCGGCGCTGCCAAGCGCGATCGAAATCCGTCAGAACATTGCCACCGACACGCGCGCGGTCAACGCCGACCCGACACAGATACACCAGGTACTGATGAACCTCTGCACGAACGCAGAGCGCGCGATGCCGGATGGCGGCGTCCTGGAGGTCTCGCTCGGGAACGTCGAGTTCGATGAGGAACGCGCCGCCACGGACGAGGGCTTGCGAGCCGGTTCCTACGTGAGGCTGACCGTCAGCGACACCGGTTGCGGAATGGACGAGGAAACCCGGATGCGTCTCTTCGAGCCGTTCTTTACCACCAGAGGTCCAGGTGAAGGGACAGGGATGGGTCTGCCTGTCGTCCACGGCGTCGTGAAGAGCCACGAGGGCACTATCACTGTCTGCAGCGAACCGGGCCGCGGGACGACTTTTGATGTCTACCTGCCGGCGGTGGAGTTCATCGCCGAAGGCGAGCCGGAGACCAGGGCACAAGTGCGCGGAGGAAGCGAGTCCATCCTCTTCATTGATGACGAGGCGATGATCGTGGACATGGGCAGCGAGACACTGAAACGGCTGGGCTACCACGTCACCACGCGGACCAGCAGTGTCGAGGCCCTGGAGCTGTTCCGGTTCAAGCCAAGGGCGTTCGATCTCGTCGTCACGGACCAGACCATGCCGAGTATGAGCGGGACTGATCTGGCCGGGGAGCTCCTCCGAATCCGCCCGGACATCCCGATTGTCCTTTGCACTGGCTTCAGCCGTACTGTTACGCCTGAGTCAGCCCACGCCCTTGGGATACGCGAGTTTGTGATGAAACCCATCGTAGGCGCCGAACTCGGACGCACCGTGCGACGGGTTTTGGATGAGACGTCCAAGCACGGCTGATGCGCGGCTGTTAGGCGGACCAATGAGTGGTTCGGTTTACTACGGATTAACTGCCGATCTGGTACTCGTAGCTCACACGTCGTTCGTCGTCTTCGTGATCCTCGGGCTCGCACTCACACTGGTCGGAGGCGTTCGAGGTTGGTCTTGGGTCAAGCACCCGTGGTTTCGCCTCGTTCATTTGCTGGCAATCGGTGTCGTTGCTGCTCAAGCATGGCGAGCGGCGATCTGTCCCTTGACAGCCCTTGAGATGGCGCTGAGGTCCCGAGCGGGAGATGCGGTCTACACTGGTAGCTTCATCGCTCACTGGCTGGATGACCTTCTTTACTACGACATCCCGCTATGGGTCTTTGCGATCTGCTACACGGCATTCGGCTTGCTGGTAGTGGCGAGTTGGATCATCGTTCGCCCGAGGCCCTTTGCCCGACGCACCCGGGAGGTGGTTATGGATACGGGGAAGCCGCAAGGAGGTGAACGGTGAGAACCGAGTCCTCAGACGAAGTACGTGAAGCCCAGGAGAAGGAGCGGTTCACCGGCTTTCACGATTCCGTGCTTTTCGGGGTAGGGAATCTCGATGGAGTGACCACGATCAAGGTCGGGTACGGCGATGTGCGTGCGGGCGGTTTAGGTGTGGTTGACGGCGCATACGATCTGGGTGGGCGGACGATCGGGATCTGCGTCCAGTCTGCGTCCAAGAGTTGGTTGGACGATCCGACCTCCTTCATCATGCGCCTTCTGCAAGGCGTCGCCATGGAGATCGCGCGTGGGACCCTTGATGAGGCCGTCGTTGCTTTCGATCGCGACTGCGACGACGAACCTGAGTTTCAGAGTTTCCTCGACGATCTGAAGCTGCTCGTCAAGGAGGAAGTGGCAGCCAAGCTCACTATCGCGAGTGGCAGCGCAGATCACATCCTCAACCGGATCGCCACGATATTGGGGCGTATCGCATGAGAATCGTCCCGGCAATCCCTCTCGCGGTGCTCGCCGTCTCGTTGAGCGTGCCGGTTGGTGCCACGACGTACTACGTGGCGCCCGATGGCAGCAACGCTGATCCTGGCACAAAGTTCTCTCCATGGCGGACCATCGGTTTTGCCGCGTGTCCGCTCTCGCCCGTGGGCGCAGGTGACACGGTTCTCGTCAGGCAGGGGACCTACAACGAAGCAATCACCCTGATGAAGAGAGGCAGCCCAGGCGAGTGGCTTACCTTCGCCGCGTATCCGGGTGAGACGGCCACGATCGATGGTCAGGGAATACCCCAAGAGCCATGGGACGCGCTCTTCGAAATCAGAGGGAAGGACTACGTCAGGGTCTCCGGCTTCCGCGTCGAAAACGCCCAGTGGGCCGGAATCCTCGTGTCCAAGGACTGGGGTCTGGATATCCCGTCTTCTCACGTCACGATCGACAACAACTACATCTACAATGTCTACTCATCCGGCATTCTGATGGCACGGGGAAGCAACTACATTGTTGATGGCAACACACTGGAACTCTGCAACAACGCGGGCCCCACCGCAGAGGTCCAGGAGATTCTCTCGATGCAGTGCGATGTGGACACGTTCGAGATCAGCAACAACCACATCTTTAACGGCGGCGAACCCATGTGGGGAGGCGAGGGGATAAACGCCAAGCACGGGGTCTCGAACGGGAGGATACATCACAACCATGTGCACCACGTTTACCGTGTGGGCATCTACGTCGATGCGTACGCAATATATCAATCTGATATCGAGGTCTATGAGAACGTGGTCCACAGCACTGCTGCCGGATTGGGCGCAGCGGCAGAGGAATTGGGAGGCGTTCTCGACGACTGCAATTTCTACAACAACATCTGCTACGACAACTGCTGGAGTCTGTTCATAGGATCCGACAACGGAACCGTGAGGAACTGCACGT
>JAUWBY010000125.1 GCA_030609605.1 Candidatus Eiseniibacteriota bacterium | reverse complement strand
AGGGAATATCCTACGCGATCGCCCGCGACGTAACGGTGGAGAAAGAAGCCAGCACGAAGTCCTTGGAGCGCAGCGATCACCTCGAGGAACTGGTGGCTGAGCGCACTGCGGATCTCAATGATGTCAACCGGAAGCTGCAGGGAGAGATCGCCGAGCGGGTGCGGGTGGCGGAAGCGCTCGCCCAGGGCGAGAAGCGGCTGCGCGGCACACTGACTGAGGCGATCGAGGCTCTCGCCCGGGCCGTCGAGATGCGCGACCCCTACACGGCCGGTCATCAGCGCCGCGTCGCCCTGCTCGCGGTCGCCATAGGACAGGAGCTGGGTCTCCCGGAAGATGCCGTGGACGGTCTGAGAATGGGTGGGACTATCCACGACATAGGGAAGATCGCTGTCCCGGCGGAAATCCTCACACGCCCAGGGCACCTGACCGAGATCGAGTTCGCTCTCATCAAGGCCCATCCCCAGCTCGGCCACGATATAGTCGGAGACGTGGCCTTCACGTGGCCGGTGAAGCAGATGATCATCCAGCACCACGAGAGGCTGGACGGCTCCGGGTATCCTTGTGGGCTCAAGGAGAGCGACATATGCCTCGAGGCTCGCATCATCGCCGTCGCGGATGTCGTCGAGGCCATGTCGACTCACCGTCCGTATCGGGCTGCGCTCGGGACCGACGCCGCACTGGAAAAGATAATGGCAGACAGGGGCCGGCTCTACGACCCGGATGTGGTTGACGCGTGTGTCCGGCTGTTCAGAGAAAAGGGATTCAACCTGGGCTGATATCGATCGCCCCTACGTGGTCCTGAAAGGTGAGACATGAAACCGGTTGGCATGGCTGACGATGGCTTCGTCCGTTGGGGATCGAACAGCAAGCGTGTGATCGCGCAGAAAGCTGCGGTCTCGATCGCTTTCGGGCTGCTGGGGTTCGCCGTGAACTTCCACGCCATCAGCTTCGCCTTCCCGCCCTACACGGCAACCGTGCTCTTGGGGCTCCTGTTCCCGATGCTCATAGCTCGTTCCTGGGGCTGGAAATACGGACTGCTGTCGGCGCTGGCCGGTGGTTGTCAATCCATGTGGTGGTTGTGGGGACCCAGCAATGGCTACGCAACGCTCCTTGTCGTACCCCCCTTCACACTGTGGGTTGTGTGGCATGGGCTGTTCGCCGGTCTTCGCGGAAGGCAGAAGAGGCACAGGTGGTGGCTGAGTGCGTATGCCGTGGAGGTTCCGTTCCGGATACTCAGCACGGTCAGTCTGTATACGCTGGCCAGATGGGCCATAACGCTCAATCCGCCCCCGTGGAGTTGGGCTTCCGGTGCAAGCAGTACAGTCCCGATGTCGTTCAGTCACTTCGTGGTCCTGAAGCAGGCCGTGGTCGCGTACGTGATCCTGTTGTTGGTCGACGTCGTACTGAACCTGAGGTTCGCGAGAAGGTTCTTCCACCTGGAGGAAGATCGCGACCGCGCTGACACCGGCCGCGTTGTCGGTGCCGCGCTCATGCTTGCGCTCCTTTTCTGGGTCGTCGACAGCGCCCTCGGTTTCTTGACGTTTCACTCCGGGGACTCCTTCCTGGACTTGCTCGCGCTGGATGTCCCTCCCCATCAGCTCTTTGTGAGAACATGTTTTGTTCTCGCCTGTCTGGCAGGAGGTCTGCTGGCATCGAGGTTGTTGCGGAGGCAACGCGAGAGCGACGCGGCACTGCGTGAGAGTGAACGGCGGTTCAAGATGTTCTTCGAGCAGGCCCCCGTCGGCTACCACTCACTCGACGGGGACGGGCGCCTGGTCGCTGTGAACGCGATGTGGCTCCACATGCTGGGATACGAGCGCGGAGAGGTTATCGGCCGGTCGTTCAGGGACTTCCAGGCGCCGGAAGCGGCCGGGGAGTTCGAGCGCCGCATCGAGCGCATAAAGGAGACGGGCAGCGACCGGGGCTTCGAACTCGAGATCGTGCGCAAGGACGGTCAGCGTCGCGTCGTGGTTGCCGACGGGAATGCTGAGTATGACGAAGGTGACGTGTCCAAGCACACTTACTGCACACTGACGGACGTCACGGAGCGTCGACAGGCTGAGAAGGCGCTGCGGGAGAAAGACGCCTTCCTCTCGTCGACCGGCCGGATGGCGAAGGTAGGTGGCTGGGAGATTGACGCGGCCACGAACGTGGTGTCCTGGACGGAGGAGACCTACCGCATCCACGAGGTGCCGGTCGGCGAGATGCCGCCACTGGACGAGGCGATCAACTTCTTCCATCCAGATGACCGCGGGAAGCTGGCGAGTGCGATCCAGCGGGCGTTCGACCACGGCGAGTCCTACGACATGGAGGTTCGTTTCATCACGGCCAAGGGTCGTCATCTGTGGACCCACACGGCTTGCACGCCCATCGTTGTGGACGGCAAGACCGTGAAGCTGACGGGCACCCTTCAGGACATCACCGAGCTCAAGCGCGCGCAGGAGGCAAGGGACCGCTCCCTTGCCGACAGTCGAGAGCGCCTCAAGGAAATGCGCTGTCTGTACGACGTGTCCGAGTCGATTCGCGAGGATGCGACGCTGGAGGCGGTTTTCCTGGACGTCGTCCGGGTGATTCCCTCAGGCTGGCGTTGCTCCGAACTCGCGCGTGCCAGGATTCGGTTTGGGGACCACGAGTACGTCTCGGAACCGTTCGACGAGGCCAAGTGGAGTCAGTCCAGCGATATCATCGTCGACGGGGAAGCGCGGGGCTCGGTGGAGGTGTCCTACATCGAGGACGCCGAGGAGTGTTGTCAGGGGCCGTTCCTCGAGGAAGAGAGCGATCTCCTTGAGGAGATCGCTCGTGCGCTGGGCCGAACGGTTGAGCGCAAGCAGGCAGAGCACTCCCTTTCTCGTCTTGCGTCGGCGATCGAGCAGGCCAACGAGGCGGTCATTGTCAGCGACAGGGAGGGGAACATCCAGTATGCGAACCGCGCGTTCGGTCGGCTCATCGGCCGTGATCCTGAGGAGGTCACAGGGAACATTCTGCGGCTCCTGGATCAGGACTACATGGGCGAACAGTTCTTCACCGACCTGAACGACACACTCATGAGCGGCGAGTCCTGGCAGGGACGCATCACCGGGATGAAGCGCGATGGGCAGTTGTACGACACGGAGACGACGATCTCGCCTGTTCTGGGTGGAGTGGGAAAAGTGGCCGGTTTCGTGGGCGTGATGCGGGATGTGACGGAGGAGGCCAATCTTCGCTCCCAGCTACAACAGGCCCAGAAGATGGAGGCCGTCGGGCAGCTGGCGGGCGGCATTGCCCACGACTTCAACAACATCCTCGGGGCCATACTTGGGTATGCCGAACTCGCCGGCGAGGGCTTGCCCAAGGACGAGAGGCGCTACCGCGATCTCGAGCAAATACGGAAGGGCGCCGAGAAGGCCGCAGCTCTCACCAGGCAGCTTCTGGCGTTCAGCCGCAGGCAGATCATGGAACCCGAAGACGCAGACATGAACGAGCTGATTGCGGGCCTGCTGAAGATGGTTCGTCCCATCATCACCGAGAGCATCGCTCTGGACTTCGTCCCCGGCCACACGCTGGGCACCGTTCACGTCGATCCGACGCAGATCGAGCAGATCCTCATGAACCTGTGCGTCAATGCGCGGGACGCCATGCCGAACGGCGGCACGCTCACCATCGGGACTGAGAACGTAGTGGTCAACGGGGAGTATCGCGAGGTGCACCCCTGGGCGGTCGAAGGCCGGTACGTCCTGCTGACCGTCAGCGATACGGGGCACGGCATGGACGCGGCGACTCGGGAACGCATCTTCGAGCCGTTCTTTACCACGAAGGAGGTGGGGAAAGGCTCGGGGCTCGGGCTCGCCACGGTCTACGGGATCGTGAAGCAGCACGGTGGTCTCATCCACGTCTATAGTGAGCCGGACAAGGGGACGGCGTTCAAAATCTATTTGCCGATCGTCGAGCGGCGGGTCGGGAAGACCGATGGCACGGTTGAAAGCCCTGTGCCGGGTGGAACGGAGACGATCCTCGTGGCCGAGGACGACGAGCTGGTTCGTGGGGCGACCGTGCGGATCCTCGAGGGTGCCGGCTATGGTGTTATTGTCGCGACGGACGGGCGGGAGGCAGTGGAGCTATTCAATGCTCACGCTAGTGAGATCTCCCTGGCTCTTCTTGATGTGGTCATGCCGAAACTCGGCGGTCAGAAGGTCGCTGCGCGAATCCGGGAAGCCAGCCCGGACCTGCGCATCGTCTACATGAGCGGATACAGCATCGATGCGATCCACACGAAGTTCGTTCTGGATGAGGGAGTGTCACTGCTCCGTAAGCCCTTCGGCCCGAGTGACCTCCTCCGCAGGACAAGAGAAGTGCTGGACGCGGAACCGTAGCTGCTGGTTCCAACTCTCACGCGAATCCGTTTGACAGCTTTCCTGACCCGATCTACGATGCTCGTGTCTAGAGGTGATTCGGTTTGCGACGGTTGTTCGTCCACTTCAAGAGTAGGGAGGCTTGTGATGAGACGTTCACTCTGTTTGCTCGTCGTTTCGCTCGTTCTGGCGGGAGCGCTTGCTGCACCGGCACTGGCGGCAGGTCGTTTCGGCGGCGGTGTTCATTACCTGACTACACTCGGCGATATCAAAGACGACGACGAGTTCGACGAAAGCGCGCTTGGCTTCCTCGCGTCCTATCAGCAGGACTTTCTGATGCTCAAGGTCGAGGGTGATGTCGAGTGGATTCTGGACTTCGGCGGCACGGGCAACGCGCTGATCCAGCCGCAGGCCTATGCCCTTCTCGGTGACTTCATCTACGGTGGCGTGGGAATCGGCACCGGCTACTTCGACGGTGAGTGGTGGAGTGAGCCCTTCTACGCCCTGCGCGCCGGCGTGGACTTCAGTCTGGGCGGCATGGACCTGGACGCCTACGCTCTCTACCGCTTCCAGAACACGGATGTCTTTGAGAATCTCGAGGACGTGGACCTCAACTCGATCACCTTCGGCGCTCAGATCCGGTTCCAGCTCGGCAGCTAGCGTGCCCGTGAGCTGCGTCATGGTATTTTGTTGAGCCGCCCCGGCGCCCAAGCTGCCCGGGGCGGCTTTCGATGTTCCCTGCGGACCGGGCAGCCGGGCACGTGGATTTCAACGGGCAGTTGGTCGAGGTGGTAGCTAGCGCAAGGAGCAGAGGATGGGGCGATCGGGGTTCGTGAAGGCACTCGTGGGGTTCATGCTGTCGGCGGGCGTGGTGAGCTGCAGTTCGAGCGGCGGCTATCAGGGACACGAATCCATAGCCGCGAATGAGACCGAACGAGACGTTCCATCGGTCGCGAGTACGGAGACGCCGCGTCTCGAGGCGGTCGCCAGTGTGACCTACCACGGAATCTACGAGACACCCGTTCGTCTTGTGAATGGTCGGTTTGAAGGAGAGCCATTCGCGGAGGGTGGTGTGTCGCGTCCCATGGTCCAGCTCATCGGAAACGTTCTCGAGACGGGGGATCTCGACGGAGATGTTGTAGAAGCAATGCTATTCGAAGCTCGTGGACATAGTACCTCCCCAGGCGGGGAGTAGCCGTCGCGAGAGGAGCCTGCAATGGCCCGCTGGCGCAGTCTCATAGCAACGCGCGTGATCGATCCGCTGGGATGGAGGATGAAGGGCTCGGACTTAGGCAAACGCCTCATCGAGTTCCGCGCGCGCCAATGGGACGACCCCGAGACGTGGCGCAAGCGACAGACCGCGCTTCTGGCGCATTTGCTCGTCCACGCGGTGACGCGCGTGCCCTACTACATCGAGCGCGTGAGCGGGCTCACCCCCGAGGCCATCACGGACGATCCCTTCGAAGCTCTTGGTTCTTTCCCCATCCTCGAACGGTCCGAAGTCATCGAGCGCTTCGAGGAACTCCATTGCGACATGGGGCGCGGCGCCTGGCTCGAGAAGTCCGGAGGCTCGACTGGGACACCGGTCCGTTTCCTCCACGACAGGCACTACAAATCCGCCGCCTTCGCCACGACGCAGCTGTCCCTTGATTGGGCCGGGATCGCGCGAGGCGACCGGCGCGTGGGCCTCTGGGCAGCGAGGCGCGATCTGGTCGGGAAGCACTCGCCGGTGAGGCGCCTGAGCAGCTTCTTCCGCGACATCGACCTCCTCGACGCATTCCGCATGGGTGAGGGTGAGATGCGCGAGTACGTCGACTTCCTGAATCGTCGGCCGCCCGCGTGCCTGGAAGGCTATACGGAGGCCATCTTCGCGATGGCGGAGTTTGTGGAGCGAGAGGGGTTGGAGATTATGTCGCCCCGCGCGGTCGCGACCACGGCCGGGACGCTTCTTCCTCACATGCGCGAGACGATAGGAAGGGTATTCCGAGCGCCGATCTTCGACCGCTACGGCACCCGCGAGGGCGGCCTCATCGCCACCGAGTGCGAGCGGCACCGGGGGCTCCATCTGATGGGGGAGACGACCGTCCTTGAGATCCTTGACCAGGACGGGGAGGACGTCGGTGTGGGTGAGCCTGGCGAGACGGTCGCCACCAACCTTTGGAACTACACGATGCCATTGATAAGGTACCGCGTGCAGGACCAGGTCGTGCGCGGCCCGGACCTCTGTGGCTGCGGCAGGCCCTATCCGATGGTCGAGAGCGTCCTCGGCAGGGCGGGGTCGTGCTTCCCGAGGCCCGACGGGGGGCTCGTGCTGCCCGACTTCTGGATTCGCCTGTTCGCGGTCGAATTCAATACGGGTGACGTCTTCAAGTACCAGTTCGTCCAGGAAGCCATCGACCAGATCACGGTGCGACTTGTCCTCCGGCCGGGGCACGACGGTCCGGACTCGAAGATGCGGGAGGCGATCGCCGCGCGCATCT
>JAUWBY010000293.1 GCA_030609605.1 Candidatus Eiseniibacteriota bacterium | reverse complement strand
CGTCCTCCCTGAGAGCGGAGAGGATGGCGTCGATGTTTCGTCTGGCAGGGTGCGATTCGTCCGTCGTTGCGAAGAACTCGCGCACGAGCGCCATGACGGCCCCGGTCAGCAACCCCAGGAATCCACCGATGATGACCATCAGCTTGCGCTGAGGCCTAGCCCTGCGATCAGCGGGACGGGGCGTATCAAGAATCTGAAGGGTCGGCGTGTCACGCGCTTCCTGGATCTTCGCCGACTCCAGTTCCTGTGAGAGGAGGTAGAAGACGCCGCTCTGCACCTCAACGTCGCGCGTCAGGCGCACCAGCTCAAGCCCGAGTTCCGGCAGTTCTCCAAGTGATGGAGATGTCCCCAGAGAGCCGGAGCCGTCGCCGGCTCTGAGAGCCGCAAGAACGCGCTGCTGCTCGCGGATCCTGGCTTCCAGTTCAACGACGCTCGGATGCTGCTCGTTCGCATAGCTTTGGAGAATGCCAAGCTGGATCTGCGATGCCATCACCTCGGCCTCCGCACCCGCCAGGACGGTGATCGCCGCCCGTGCCTGTTCACCAAGTTCAACGGTTGCGTGCTCCATCTGGAAATCGACAAGCCGTTCCTCGGCGCCCGACAACGCAACAGTGGTCTCCCCTATCCTGAGTTCGACGAACTCACGCATCCTCCGTCCGGATGTCGTGCGTACTTCCTGATTGTATCGCTCGAGGAAGGTGATGTACGAGTTCGCGATGGCTGCCGCCCGCTCAGCATCTCGCGCCTCCACCTCGATTCTCAGAACACCGTTCTCCGTAACGTCGATGCGCGACCGCTTCCTCAGGGTCTTGGTCGCGTCATCGAGATTCCGCGAGCGGTAGGTGCTCATGAGGTCATTCGCATCTATGACCTCCTCCGCAACTCGCCTGCTTGTCAGAATGGCGAGCATCGCCTCCGAGGGCGCGGAGACACCCGGAATCCCGAGAAGCGGGAATGTAGACTCGATCATCGACATGAGCCCCACGTTTGCGCGTCCCGATTCGCTGGGGAGAATCGACGCCATAGATGTGTACCAAGACGGCAGAATGAAAGAGACAATCGCCGTGATCACGGCGACCGCGAAGATGTTCAGCAGAACGAGCCGTCGCCGTCTGATGAGCACAAGAAAATAGTCAGAGAGCGACCTGGCGGTCTCAGTGCTGGAATCGTCTCCGATTGGTCTCTGCTCCAAGTTGTCCTCCGGAAGAGCTTCGTTCCTACGGTTGCGCGATGCTGTCGATCACGAGATAGATCGTGGCGACCTGGCCAACGACCGTCAGAACCTCCTTCGTAATCTCCCACCAGTCGCGGTCGGGTTTGCGTGGCACCCACACCATATCGCCCGGCTCGATCCGCACTCCGCGCGACGCACGAAGACGGCTTCCAGATTGAGACTTGACGATCCTGAGCCCCGAGCGATTCGCGTCGCTCGTGAACCCCCCCGCCAGCGCGATGTAGTCCCTTGCCGAAGCATCCGGCATGAACTTCACGAAACCCGGCCTGCTGATGGCGCCGCTGACGCGCACGACGGAGAGAAAACGAGGGATCTCAATGATGTCGTCGTCAAGAAGCAGCACGTCCTCAGTGTGACCCTTGTGACTGAGAAGCGACTCCAAGTCGATAGACATCTGGTCAGGAAGCTCGAGCCGCTGCGAAACCAGGAAGGCGTATTCCTCATAGGTCATCTGAACCGGCTCGTACTCCTCGAGCAGCTCGACCTGTCGCTCAGACCCGCTCTCGATACGGCCGGCAGCCCGTCTGCGGAGTGTGGCTCGCGCAAGATCTGCGGCTTCGGTCGGACCACCGGCGCGAGCGATGATGTCGCTCACACCCTCTTCGCCTTCGGCAATGGAGTATATGCCGGGAAAATTGACCTCGCCGCGCACCTCGACGCGGGCGTCACGATGCCACCCGTCGAGCCTGCGCACCAGAATTCTGTCACCGTCTTGAAGAAGGGTCGCGGCCGCCGGGCAGGACTCAGGTCCTCCGTGCGCAGCATCCGACAGGTTCAGGATCGATCGTGTGTAGACCCGTGGGTCGTCGGTCGAAAACCTTACAAGTTCGACGCTCGCAAGCTCCGCATCCTGCGCCGCCCCACCCGCGAGCCGGAGCAAGTCGCCGATGTCGTCAGCATCCACGATCTCATACTCGCCGGGACGATTTACTGCACCGTGGATCTCGACGGAATGCCGGCTGTACGGCACATGGATCACCGCGCCCTCCATAACAAGCGGATTCGTTCGGAGGCTCCCAAGATACGCGTAGCTCAGGAGGTCGACCGTCCGTGCGGCGCCGTCCTGTGAGAGTATGCTCACAGCACGCTGCGATCCGTCTTTCAACACACCGCCAGCCAGTTCCACGACTGCAGAAACGCGCATCGCCGCCGTCGCCTCATACTGCCCCGGACGCAGGACCGCGCCGGTTACGTGGATCACGACATCCCGCGGCGATATCAGATTCAGCGACAGCTCGAAGTCGTGGTAGAAAGCCCCAAAGAAGCGCCGAAGCTCATCCTCGGCTCCCGCGATTGTGAGACCGGCCACACGCAGTGATCCGACCGAGGAGATGATCATGTCTCCCTCGGGAGACACGGTGAGATGCTCCACCTCGTTCATCTCGCCACGAAGCGTGAGCAGGAACCCGTCCCCGGGTCCCACGACATACTCAGCGCGGTCGATGGGAACATCGACGACGCGCGTTGGGCGCGTCGGTGTGGAAAGCTGCTCAAACTGGCCCGCGACATAGGCCGGAGCGGAGCGGTGGCCCGTTCCCGATTGCCCCATCAGAAGCGCTACGGTCATCAGTACTACGAATGGAGTCATGGTCTGTTCCTGTGCTGCAGAAGGTCACAGGGAAAGCACTGGACAGCTTCAGTGCGACTGTCGATAGCTGTGGGCGGGATTCTAGCACGCCGCCTGGAGGACTGTCAACAACGCCCCCCCGCGTGTGTGTAAGCTAAGCGTAAATGTCCTCTCTAACTGCAAAGCTAAAATGTCCTCTCCGGCTGCGGTGGTATAATGCGCCCCAAGGAGGGGTGCACATGAGAGGGGACATCATTTTGAGTC
>JAUWBY010000267.1 GCA_030609605.1 Candidatus Eiseniibacteriota bacterium | reverse complement strand
GAGGGTGTTCCGGGGACCGGTGTGGAACTCCTCCTACAACCTGCCCACACAGATTTTCGCAGGAGAGAGGCTTTCTTTCCGGTGGGCAGCATCAGCTGAGTCATACGGCGGTCAGGTAATGGGATACCGCCACGCCTACGATGACACCTCCACATGGCCTGCGTGGTCTATCTATGATACGGAGTTCAGTGTTACTCCGACCATCGGCAGACACTCGCTCTACGTCAGCGCTAAGGACAACGCCAACGTCGTGACGCGGGGACGATTCTACTTCGATGTTGTAGAGGCCACCCTTGACGAGTTCATCCTGATTGTCGATGACTGGGACCACGAAGAGGACTCAATAAGCCCCCTCAAACCAAGTGATGAGGATCGGAACGCCTTCTGGGACGGCCTCCTCGCCGGCTACGAACACCAGCGCGTGGAGTGGCAGCCGGACCAGCATGAGGAGAGCAGCGAACCGCAACCACCGAACGTAGAGACACTGAGGAGCGCCTCTACGGTGATCTGGTACGCGGACCCCTGGACGGATCAGCCAAACGACACGGAACTCGCTGACCTGTTCAATCCGCAGCAGGCGGGGTACAACACGCTCGCGGGCTACATGCGGGTGGGCGGAAATCTCATCTTGTCCGGCTACAGATGCCTCGAGCAGATAACGCGATTGAATTACCCTATGGAATTGGCACCCACGGACACGACTGAGGGGGCTCGCTTCGTCAGAGATATCCTGCACATCCACAAGGCAGAGGCAAGCGGATCCTATCAGAACAAGGACGAACCTTATCAATACGGCTACTGCCTATACGGCGACATACCGACTGACGATGGTGAATCCTATGGGTTCGAACCCATGTATATCGACAGCGTGGGTCCCGGCGGATACCCGGAGCCCGGCAAGTGGTGGTGGTACGTGACATCGTACCCACCCCTCTCCCGGTGTGGTTTCCCCGATGTGGAGAAGCTCGAAACATATCAGTCTTCGGGTCTCGAGATCTTCAAGATGCGCTCGTTTCTCAACATGAACTTCGAGGGCAAGACATCAACCGTTCTCTACCTTTCTGGTGACGACCGCGGCAATACATGCTACTTCGGCCATCCGCTCTACTTCCACCAGACGGATCAGCTCGCCCCCAACTTCGATCGGATCATGGCCCTCTTCGGAGAACAGAAAGCGGCCCCGTCAGCACAAGATTAGAGCCTCTGGTCAGCACCAAGCCGCAGGTTCACACACGCGAGCGCCTGGACCGTTTCTGGTCCAGGCGCTCTTCGTTGTCACAGCTCAACTGATGTAGCTTCGAGTGCTGCCCCCTGTCACCGCTGGTCCTGACGGTCCTCGGACCGCCCATACCGCGTGCACTGGGACGAACCTCCATGCTGCCTCACGCCACACTGCACACCGAAGCGCCCAGAGGCAATGCCTGCCCCTGGGCGCTCTTGTGTGGCTGCATACTCCTACCGCATTCAACAGCACTGCTCTCGGAAGGCCTCCGAGACATGCAGGAGAACACCTAGAAGATAAAACTCACCGAGAATCTATCAATGTGATCCAGATTTCCCATGTCGGCATAGGCGTAGTCGATCCGGATCGATGCCTCACTGGTCGGAAAAAGCAGCCCCCCTCCGAGTGTCAGTCCCTCTTCATCGTAGTTGAAGCGGTAACCGGCACGCCCAAACAGGAAGAGCTTGCCTCTATTGAACGTGTATTCAGTCCCGACGCTCGTGCGATTGGCCCCATCCGGCGTTCGCTTGTAGTCCCCCGCCAGAACGACACGGTGAGTCACCACATCGAAGACTCTCATCGATGCGCCGGCTCTGTATGTGGTCGGCATCGGGAAATCATCTCCGAAACCCGTCTCTGAACCTGTTCGGGACCAGTGATTCGCAGCACCGAGATGCATCACCGAGGCACCCAGACGCAGATTCCGCACACGGCTCTCATAAAGAACACCGAAATCGCCGGTCAGGCCCTCGCAGAACGCATCGTCCATCCCAAGGTGATACCAGCGAAGCGTCGCGCCAACCGAAAGACCGTCACCGAGACCCCAGCAGTAGCTGCCTCCGAATGCCATGTCCCCCGCATCCACGCTTTCCCCGATCCCGATATTGAATTCGCTGTCTGGATCGTAGTACTCCGTCTTCTCCGCGTAGGGATTCATCTGCATCACGGCCCAGCTGAACGCGAACGTGCCGGGCAGAATGCTGTGATTGAACCCGTAGCTCACGTGCTGATATGAGATATCTCCAGGCCACGTTGACGTCTCAATGTGAATTTCACTGGCCTCCACAAACTTGAGTCCCGCAGGATTGTAGAAAACGGTCAGTGCATCGTCAGCAAGCCCTGTGAACGCGCCTCCCATCCCGAGCTGTCTCGCGCCTGCATCCATCTCGAGGAAGCTGGCGAGATGTGTCCCGGCTCCACCAGCAAAGGCCGGCTGCGGAACGCCAAACAGCAGTGATAGTGCACCCATCGCAAGCAGGTGTCGTCGCAAGTAGTATCTCCTTTCAACATCCCCCAATCGAAGGCACACAGAAGGGGGGGTACTTCACCCGGAAAACAAGCAGATCCGCATCAGAAGGCAACCGTCATCCCTATGCGATGAATGGCTCCAAGATAGCCAAAGTCCGCGTAGCTGTAGTCCACCCCGATCCAATAGCCGAGGGAGTCGACAAAGATCCTGGTTCCGCCTCCTGCTGAGAACGTCTCCTCATCGTAGTTCATTTTGTAGCCAACACGCGCGAAGTATCTCTCATTGAGAGCGTACTCCGCCCCCACATTGATCTTCTCCGATGTGTCGGACGGGTGTCGGAACTCGGCCGCGACCGTTACCCTCTGCCCGGGCGTATCGATGACCTTCATCGAGATCCCGAACTTGAACGTCGCCGGCACCGGCACCTCTTCCACAATGTACGCGGCGCCCGGCCCCATGTTCTGGATTGCCAGACCGATCTTCAACGACCGGAAGCCCGTGTCATAGAGAGTCCCAAAATCCATCAGGAATCCGTCAATGTAGTAATCTCCGAGCCCCTCGACTCCCAGCACAGAGAGGTCGCCAAGGCTGGAATAGACCCACTTCAGCGTGCCACCGGCCGCGAACTTGTCAGTAAAGATCCTCGTGTACGTAACGCCAACAGCCATGTCGCTGCACTCGAAATCGACGCCCACACCTTCCGGGACATCAGCAGTTGTCACTGGCATCGGATCCATCGAAAGCGACGTCACGCTGATGCCGAGGATTCCGGGGATGAAACCGGGGCGCATGGCAAAGCCAAAATACTGATGTGCGATATCTGCAGGCCACCACGTCTGCGTAAAGAGAACCGTTGGCTCGGTCACATACCTGAGCCCCGCGGGGTTCCAGTAGAGCGACTCGATTCCCTCTGACGCTCCCACCATCGCCTCCCCCATTCCCGTCCCACGAGCCCCCGCTCCGATCTCAAGGAACTGAAAGCCGACTGTGCCAAC
>JAUWBY010000378.1 GCA_030609605.1 Candidatus Eiseniibacteriota bacterium | reverse complement strand
GCGCTGGGTCGGGTTGGATCTAACGATCGTGACGGCCGCTATCCCCGTACTCCTGATAGCGATTGGAAGCGCCTACGGGATTCACCTTCTGAGCACATACAAGGAGACCGAAGGGCCCGATGGAGACAAGCTCGACCACATAAGACGGTCGATCGCCGCCATCGGTCTTCCCATCATTCTGACAGGCGTAACGACAATGGTGGGCTTTCTGGCCTTCCTGTTCTCCTACCTGACCATGACCAGGGAATTCGGCATATTCGCATCGCTGGGTGTCCTTTTGGCAATGGCTCTCTCGATAACGCTCATACCGGCCATCCTTTCATACCTGCCCTCTCAGAGACCTCGGATGAAGGCAGAGGAACAGCGCTCCAACTGGGTCACGCGAGTCATGGATGTCATAGCTGATCTGGTTCTCGCCCACGAGAAGCTAATCGTCGTTGGTGGGCTCCTGGTCGTCGCGGGTTCGCTCGTTGCCATCCCGCAGCTGCAACGAGAAGTCAACATGAAGGACTACTTCAAGCCTGACAGCAAGATCCGCCAGGCGGAAGAGATGATGGAGGCGAGCTTCGGCGGAGCGATACCGATCCAGATACTCGTGAACGGTGACATAAAGGACCCCCTGGTCCTGAAGGAAATGTTCCGGTTCGAGAAGTACCTCCGGACGATTCCCAATCTCACTCACCCCCAGTCTGTTGCAGATCTGATCGCGGAGCTCAACGAACAGATGTTCGGGCGCCGCGCCATTCCCGACACTCGCGAGGGAGTCGCTAATCTCTGGTTCTTCATCGAAGGCAACGAGATCATGGACCAGCTGGTTGCGGACAACGATACCCAGGCAATGATCCAGGCAAAAATGGGTACAGTCAACACGGCCAGACTGATTGCCGTAGTTGACAGCATCGATCATCACCTTGCGACAGCCGCTCCCCCGCAACTGCTCTGGCTCGATCTCGACACGTTGCCGACGGCGGTCAGGCGCGAGGCCGAGAGACGACGTGTGGCGGATGTCGCCCGCGTCATTGGTTTCGACGCCGAGCATCACGGAGTGGAGGGCCTGAATCGCGCCGAGGTGCTGCACGCACTGAAGGCGGCGGGCTCAGCGTCGGACCGGCGACTCACGACGAAGCAAGCCGAAATCGTCAGCGGAGCCATTGTGGACTACTTCGGAAGCGATGCGGCAGATCTGCCCATCGATTCGGACTCCATCGTCCGTGACGTAGTGACAGGATTGGAACCCCTGTTCGCTGACTCGCTGCCCGGTGAGGTGAGCATTCGCACCGTGCTGCGGCAGCGAGTTCCGCCGTCCGTGTACGCGGACGACCCGGAGGCCACGGATTACGCGGCGTCTGCCCTGCGAGGCATCGTTCGTGAGTACCGTCGCACGGTTTGCGTTGATGGCCTCACTGACAACCTGATCGGGATGGCCACGCACGTCCCGGAGGCAGCCGCGCGATCATTCCGGACGGACATCCAGGGAGATATGTGGGCCCTCGTTGAGGACCACGCTGGAGTTGCCTCCGAGTTGATCCCACCAGCAGCGTTGTCACAGCTCTCCGCCACTGACCCCGTGGCGACGACGACGCTGCAGACCGGTATGCCCATTATCTTCAAGCGCCTCGATCGGAGCGTCTTGAAGAGTCAAGC
>JAUWBY010000094.1 GCA_030609605.1 Candidatus Eiseniibacteriota bacterium | reverse complement strand
GCCGAAGCCGAGAGCCACCGTCTGGTACCCGAGCGTCTGGTGTGTGTACGCAACACCGGCCGGGAGAGGCGTCATGTCGACCTTCACGTACTCGACGGCCGTCTCAGCACCGACAGTACCGGCGTAAGGCTGGATGACGTCAAAGTAGTTCAGCATCGGACAGGCGCCACGCACGATGCACTCGCCATCGTCGTAGTCCATGAACGTGTTCCCGCCCGCGTACTCACGCAGGACCGGGATGCTGTCGACAGTCACTATACCAACCGCGTCCTGGACGTAGTCTGTGGCAAGCCACACCGTCACGAAGTCCGACACCTCCATTGCGGACGCAGGATCCATCAGCTC
The DNA here is from genome assembly GCA_030609605.1 of Candidatus Eiseniibacteriota bacterium. GTDB lineage: Bacteria > Joyebacterota > Joyebacteria > Joyebacterales > Joyebacteraceae > Joyebacterum. Next base: position 7,814 of record JAUWBY010000094.1, on the reverse strand, counting down.
GTAGCACCAGTCGTTACCGGTGACAAGGAAGTTCCTCTCCTTGCCGCCGCCGGCCTGGTTCAACCAGCCGATGATGTTGTCCTGGTCGACGTCCCAGAACGTGAAAGCATTGAACTCGTCCGTGAGCCAGACGATGGTGTCGTAGTACTTGTACCCCATCGTATCCGGTCCCTCGGACTGAGCTGTGCCTGATGGAACCTCCACATCGTACGTCTCCCACTCGTAGCCGAGGATACCCAGGGCCTCGCGGAAGTAGTACTCGGAGCTGTGGCGGTAGTTGCGCTCAGCGCCCGGAGTCCTGCGGCCGTGCTTGTCGACAAGCAGGATGCCGGGAACTGAAGGCGTCGCCGTGATCGGCAGGATCGAGAACTCAATGTAGCCATCCGGGGCCGAGCCGGGGTACGTCGCAATGTTGCCGACGCCGTCTACAGCCTCGAAGTAGTAGTGAATCTCGCTGCCGGCGTTCATCTCGCCAACCGGCGGCGGGCATCTCCAGTCGTTGCCCTGCGGATCCAGGCGGCGACACGTGTAAGCTGCCCACGTCGCACCATCGTCATCCGACGCCATGAGCGTAAGCGTCGCAATGTCGTCGTCGTCCTTGACCTTGATCTCAGCCGAGTCAAGGAGAGCATCGGCCATCTGCTCGATGAACCAGTCGTTGAAGCGGTCCCAGGCACCGTACGTGAACGACGTGCCTGCATCGCCACTCGGGATACCGACCTTCTGGCGCGTGAGGAAGATGCCTGCCTTATGTGATCCTGGAGCCGCGGGATCATCGTTCTCCAGCTGCCACTCGATGGCAAGCCAAGCGTTTCCGGCAAAGGCATCCCAATCGTCATCCCAGACGCCCCAGAACGGACCGCCATACCAACCACCGGGGCTCTCATCTATGAACCCGTCGAGAGTCGTTACACACGCTTCAATGTCGCTCGATGCCAACCACAGGTCGAACCTGTTGTTGGATATGAGCGGAAGGTCGACCCACATGTCCCAGAGGCCCACCAACTTCGCAGCGCCTTCGATATCGATCGGAGGACTGATGAGATAGGTCTTCTCTCCGTCCACCATCGTGTAGCTGAACGGATCGGTAGCTCCCATCATCCAGCCGACGCGGTTCTCGCACGTGAACCCACGGCCCGTGTCGAAATCGAGGCCGTAGAGACCACGGCGGAACTTGAGGCCCGTCTGACCGGAAGCGGCGACGTCGTCGTGCACCCAGCCGTTGTCTCCGGGAGCCTCAACGTCATCCGACCATACAGAGTCCGTGTTCACGATCATGTCAAAGTTGTCCAGCTGCCATGCACCGTCCAGTACAGAGTTGAAAGGCGCGTTGTTGTACTCGTCCTGCGACGAGTAGGCGCCGTCCGACTCGAACCGGAAGCGGATTCTGATGTCCTGGCCGGCCCATGTGTCCAGACTGAGGACGGGGTTTCCGAAGGTCGCGCTGTCCCAGTCCTGGCTCATGCCCGGCGAGCCCTCGAAACCTGGGTTCGTCACCGTGTAGATGGTCTCCCAGTCCACACCGCCATTGGTCGAGACATCGACGTAGCCGTAATCGTAGTTGTGCTCCATCGCGAAGCGCTGCTCGTACTCGAAGTCCACGTCATCGCCGTCGGTACTCCAGCTGGCGAGCGGGAAGTCGCGGTACATCATTTGTACCCAGTTGTTGCCGTAACCACGATCCTGGAGCCAGCACTCGTTGTCCATTCCACACCACCAGGTGCTGTCGCCGTGAGATCCCGGCGTCAACCTGATGTCGTCTTTGTGCCAGTAGTTTTCCGAGGCGGGAGTTCCGGACAAGTCGTACGATGTCCAGCCCGCGTTGTCACCCGTGAGATCCTCGAAATCTGCACTGAAGATCCACAGGGTTCCAAGCCGCGCGCCCTCGAACTCGCCGTCAAATGCCGGTACCGTCGGCAATGGCACTGCCGTCTCGTGTCTGACTGTGTCGAAACCCTTCGCTCCGACAAGTCCCGCCACCAGAAGCACGCCAACCACCAGCACTACCAGGCGTGTGTTTGTCATTCGCCTAATCCCCCCTCTAACCTGAAGGTGACCCAGCTCATCTATTTGTCACACCTTTACCACACCACCCATGCACTGGTTTCTCGCTCGGGCAGCATGATCCTACAAAGAGAGTAGCCTACTCGAAGCCTGCACAATCCCAGTCTGTGAAGACTGCTTCCGGACGGGCACAACCACCCGTCCGCAAAACCCTTCGGTCACACACAGGCAAACTGGGCCAAGAAGCAAAAGAGTGCTCCCGCCTATTTCCCGACTCGTTGGGATTATACCACCAAATGGAGATTCTGTCAATGCTTCTTCGAGGGTCAAGATCCTGATTCAAGAACCTGCCGAGAAACCAGAGCAGGTCGAATAATCTGTTCGAGGGCAGAAATGTGCTGCGAAGTCCTTAGGATCAGCGCAGGAGGGATTCCATGAACTCCAGCTCGTCTCCCCCCAGACCACGATAGCGTCCGTAGTGATGGATGGCCCGATTGGGGTTGCCGTGATGGAAGTGATACGTCAGGCACAGATTCAGATGCGCGGGGGCGAAATCCGAGTCTATTCTGAGTTCTGCCTCATATTCGCGAACAGCCTCATCGTGCCGTCCCATCTCACTGAGAAGAACGCCAAGTGAGAAGTGGCCATGCTCAAGGGTCGGATCCAGGATGAGTGCCGCTCCCATCATCTCAACAGCTTCCTCTCCCAATCCCATCTCGCGCTTGAGAAGGGCCATTCTCCGAAGGGGCTCCCCCGATCCCGGCGCGAGAGCGATCGCCCGCTCCAGTTCCTCCACGGCATCGGCTACCCGACCCAGCCGAATAAGCGAGTCCGCCGTGGCCATCGCGCTCCCGGCGGCATCTGAGATCTCGGGTCGCTCTCGTCCTTCTATCAGCGCGAGGTAGAACCGCACTTCAGCCGACTCGTCTCCCTTTTCATCGCCAGCAAGGGCCGCCTCAAGATACCTGACGCTCTCATCCATCCGTCCCATGCCGTAGAGAATCACACCTCGCTCACGGAGCGCCATGGTGTTTCGGGGATTCCCTTCCAGCACCGTGTCGATGTGGGCAAGCGCCGCTTCCTCCCTTCCCTCGGTCACGAGCACCATCGCGAGATTGACGCGAGCAGCTGCGTACCCTGGATCGAGCGCGATCGCCCGTTTGAAATGCTCGCGCGCTTCCTCAAGTTGCCCCCCCGCCGAGAGCAGTGCGCCAAGATTCATGTGGCTCTTGGCGTAGTCGGGATTGAACTCTATCGACCGCCTGTACTCTCGGATTGCGCGATTCGTTTCTCCTCTCTCTCCATAGATGATGCCGAGCCTGAAATGGGATTGCGCGAAGCCCTTGATACGATCTACACGGTAGAAGTTGCCATTGATAAGGACCAGCAGTACAGCGAGAGCGACACAGGAGAAGGCAAGCGTCCGCCACGAACGCTCGCGCGCCATGCGCCAGAGCTCGGTCACACCGTATGACCCTCCGATAATCAGGACGGGCACTATCGGCAGTCGATAGCGAGCCACGACGAAAAACGCAACGATTCCCAGAATCTGTGTTGCGAGGAAAAGCGTCAGGAGTAGTGACGCTCTCCTTCGGATGGAAAGGAACAGCCCCAGAAGCCCCAACGGAGCAACGAGCGCGAAGGCCGGAAGCGGGAGTCGAAGAAGCGTCGAGTATCGCTTCTGGAAATCGTAGTTCTCGAGCTGCGGAAGCTCATACGAACCGGCAGCGAACGATAGCTTCTTCACCAGCAGCTTCGCCCATGCACCTGGATGAGCCGAAATGAACTGCCATGCCTCAGAATACCAGTAGGCCGAAACCCCGGATGCTTTGAGATCACGCCCCCGTGCGGCCTCGGCTATCCCCCTACCACTGAGGTCCACGACAAGGTCGAGCCCCTCGGGTTTCACGTACCCCCCGGTCGAGATCTCGCTGTTGCCTATGTAGAAATTGAGTCCTCCGTTCGATGTGACCACCACGAAGTCGTGCGACACCACGAAGTTGCGCACTGTGACCGGCGTGACCACGACCGCCAGGCCAACAAGAAAGAGTATCAATGCGCGTCCTCGATTGGCCGTGGGGCGTCCACGAGCGGAGATCCAAATCCAGAGTGCGGCGGCCGGGACAAACAGGAGGGCCGTCGCCTTTCCTATCGCCGCCGCGCCCAGCACAGCGCCCGCGGTCAGGTAGTAGCGCCGACCTCCCGACTCGCTCGCTCGCAGGAGAAGATGCAGGACGAACAGGTTGAGGAACACCAGCAGCGGTTCGAGAAGAACAGCCCCATCGTAGAATATGAATGCGCCGTAGCACGCGGCCGTGAAGCCTGCGATGGCCGCTATTCGCCTGTCGAACACCTGACGCGCAATGGAATGGACGAGCACCGCGGACGCGGCTCCTACGCCGGACTGGATGAGGCGGACGAGAAGCAGGTCGCGCCCGAAGAGCCTGTAGATGGCTGCCAGGAAGTACGGATAAAGAGGTGACATGAAGAACGCTTCGCGTTCCCCGGCTCCCGCGACGATCCGGCGCGCCCACGCATCGTAGAACTTGGCGTCAAGACCCAGCGTCTGGAAGAACGGTGTGTGCCGTACCTGGACGACGTAGATCACACGAAGCAAGAGAGCCACGAGGAAGATAGCAGCCGGAAGAAACCACGGTCTTCCTGCAAGCGTACGGAGATAGCGCGGCGCCCCCGTCGGCTTCTTCGTCATGACGCGAGCTCTCCCGGGAAGCGCCCTGGCGTCACCTCAGCACCTCCTCCAGAATCCTGCCGTCCGTGCCTTCGGGAAACGCCACTCCTGCGGCCGCCATCACGGTCGGCGCAAAATCGAAAAGCTCACACTCTACTGTCTCTGCTGTCTGGCCGCTCTCGACAACGCCGGGGCCCTTCAGGATCCAGAAGCCTTGACGGCTGTGCATATCAAATCCGACGAGCGGATTCCCCGCGTGATCCAGCCTCACACCAGTGTAGCCGTGGTCGGCCACAACGGCGATGGTACCATCCGCCGCGACAAGCTCGGTCAGCATCCCCACGATCATGTCGAGAAAACCGTAGTAGCGCTCGATGGTGTTCCCAAGCGTCCTGGAGAGCTCCATAAGCTCGCCGCGTGCTCGTTCATCCAGAGCGGTTCCGCCACTGACCAACTCTGGATCCATGTAGTGCCAGAAACGCTGACTTACACCGTCCAAACCTTCCAGATGAACAAGCAGATACTCCACTCCGGGATCGGCAGCGATGTGCATGGCGATCTTCGTGTTCGAGCTGTCAGCCGTGTAGGCATGCGCAAGACTTGTGTAGTTCTGTCCGACGAGCGCCTCGAATCCCATCGGTGTGTCAAGATTCAGAAACCCGGACAGATGTCTCCTCTTCGTCTCACGTTCGTCGATCACGAGAGCATCGAGCTCCTGCTGCTGTGAGGCGGGGTAGATACCATCGTTCACATCTCCCCCATGCGCGCGACTGAGAACCAGACGACCGTACGGCCCGACGATCACACCATTAATCTCCTCCACCGGCCACGTTCCCGGCCACCCGACCACTCCCACCGACAGTCCTTTGGCCGACAGATGTGTCCAGATCGCATCCACAGTTCGGGACGCAGGCATGAGAGAAGCGTTCACCATATCGCCTCTTGGAGAGAGAATCTGTCCGCCGATCCCCTGGTTCTCCGGCTTCATCCCCGTGGCCAGCGACGTCCAGGATATTTCTTGCGCGATCCCCCTTTCCAAGGCCGGGAACTCTCCGGAGACTCCTTCCTGCATGAGCCGTGTAAGGTTGGGCAACTGCCCCCTCTCGGAGAAACGCCCGATGAGGGAAGGTTCCAGACCCTCGATACCGATTACGAGCATTCGCACTGTGCCCGTCTCGGACGTGGCAGGCGCCTCAACGTGTCCGCCCTCGTCTTCGCGTCCCTGGATCTTCGCCACCATGACCACCACCGCCGCTATCAACACTACGACGACAAGCAGACCAAGGATCTTTTCACGGTTCATGCTTCGTCACTCCCTGCTGGCTGGTTTCTATTGGATGTACCCAAGCGATCTGAGTCTCTCTCTGACCTCATCGTCCACAGGTGATTCTATCGGAGCCGTGTCGTCGCGAACAACTTCTCCGTACGTAGTGATCCTCGTAACGCTGTGTGTCGCGGAGAACTCATCAGTGAACGCGTCCGTGAGGGCGCGCCCCGGCATGTCGTCAGCGACAGGCAACCCCGCCATTGTTAGAAGCGTCGGGGCTATGTCGTACACCGTTGCGCCCTCGATCGACGCGCCCCGCTCTATCCCTGGTCCCCTCATGATGAGGACACCGTCCAGGCCGTGCTGATCCACTCCCATCCACGGCCCCTCCTCTCCCCAGATTCCAGGACCGCGGAAGCCATGATCAGAACATACGAGAACGGTGGTCTCGTCCGGGAAAAGTTTGAGCAATCTGCCCACGTGTTCATCCGTGTACCTGTAGTACTCTCTCACGAGTCCGCCCAGAGCTTCGGCTTGCTTCTCAAGAAGCGCCGTTGTAGGACGCGCGGGATCGTACGGCGGCCTGGTCTCCGCGTGCTCATAGATCCAGAACCAATGCGAGATCTCATCGACACCGCGAACATAGACGCACGACAGTGCAGGCACATGCTTGGCAAAGAGGACTCCGGCCACGCCCATCGCCGACTCGTCACCCGACAGCGCCGTTCTGAGCGCTGTATCGTAGTGCTCCTGAAGCGCACCCATGCTCAGTTCGCTCTCTTCGTCGACGAAGCGACTCAGTTCGTCATATGCTATCGTCGACTTGCCCCGAACGAAGGGAGCGATTCCCTCTTCCAGCTCCTGCGGCCACGTCACACCCTTCTCCTCACCGACCCCATGGAAATCCGAGAGGTACTGGAGGTGTTGCGATACCATGAAGCCGTTGACCTCCCATGGAGGCCATGAAACGAGCCAGGCGACGACACCAACATCGAAGCCATGGCGACCGAAGATGTCCCAGAACGCCGGTGACCGCCACATGTTGCTTGAGTAGTGCGAATATGTGGTTCTACCCTGCTGGTCTTTCCCCACAAGGGGCCCACCTATGCCGTGATCCTCCGGCGACCTTCCCGTCGCGATCGTCGTCCAGATGACGGGGGACATCCTGCGCGGTTCGAGCGAACGCAGCTTCCCACTTGCACCTTCCGCTACGAGCCGTGCGAGATTCGGAAGCTCGCCGGCCTCGAGCAGCGGTTCCAGCACGCTCCAATCGGCGCCGTCGATGCCTATGACCAGGATCGGCCCCGGCGGCCCTTCGACCGATGGACCGGACTCACAACCGGTGATGACGAAGACGAGCATGACGGTGAGAAGAGCAGTGATATATGGAACAACCGTGTGAAAACGGTACTCGACGAGATGCTGTGTCATATCGAGGGCTCCTACTCTATGTACCCGAGCGACCTCAATCGTTCGCGCACCTCATCATCGACCGGCGATTCCACGGGCTCGCGGTCCTGTGACCCACGCTCGGGCTCGTCTGCCTCGTACGTGGCCACAGACATGATCGGATGCGCTCTCAGGAAGACCGGATCCATCGCCTCGGCGAGCACACGCCCATCCATGTCGTCCGCCACCGGGAGTCCGTACAGAGCCAGGATCGTTGGAGTGATGTCCAGCACACTCGGATCGGACAGCTGTCCCGGGACAACGTCACGACCCCACAGGATCACAAAACCCGACGGATCGTGCATTGCAATACCCCACTGGTACGTCCCGTCCCGGAGCTTGGGACCCGAGTGGCCGTTATCCGACGTGACAATCACGGTCGTATTCTCATCGGCGTACTCAAGG
>JAUWBY010000093.1 GCA_030609605.1 Candidatus Eiseniibacteriota bacterium | reverse complement strand
GATCGGACTCGTACTCGCCGTTTTCTACGCGGTTCCAGCCTTGTGGCCCAAGCCTGTCAAACTGCCGAAGAGGTCAAAAGCAAAGGTCTTCGTGCCTGCCCTTCCGACATGGTTGTGGGGTAGTCTCGTGGTCATCGAGGTGGTTCTGCTGTTCGCCACGCTGTCCCAGCACGGTGGTGGCGGAGCGGGGCTCTTTATTCTTGGTCTGGCGATCTCCGTAGCGGCCATCTACTACTTCATGCACCTGACAAGGATCGGCGTAATAGACCGGCCCCAGGTACCGGCCCGCTCACTCCTTTCCGCCCTTGCGCTCACCATCATCGCACTCTCCGTCCACGCGTATCTTCTGATACGCGCTCGACTCAACCCAGCCATCAATGAGTCTGACCCGAAGACATGGAAGATCGTCTTTGAGGTCATGCGGCGGGCGCAGTACGAACCGATGCGGTTCTTCCCACGAAGGACGCCATTCTCGAATCAGTTGAGCATCATGTGGGGCTATCACAAGATGCAGTTCTCCTCATCGTTGAATCCGATCGTCATTGCCACGCCCTACCTGCTTGCGCTCTGGGGTTTCATCACCCACGCACGCAAGGACCGACGCACTTTCACGATGATGGCGATCGCGTTTGCGATGGCGTCGCTCGGACTCCTGATGTATTTGAATATCTCCGACCATGAGGTCCGGAGCAGAGAGTACTTCTGGGTGCCGTCATACGTAGGCCTTGCCTTGTGGATGGGCATCGGCTCCGGCTCGATCGTCGAATGGGCAAGGGGACTTGGGAAACACTGGAGGAACCTGCTGGCAGTAGCCGTTGTCATCTTCGCGCTCATACCGTTCATCGGCAATTTCCAGAAAAACGACCGCAGCGACAACTATATTGCCTACTACTACGGCTGGAATATGCTGAGCTTCCTGGATGAGAACGCCATTCTGATCACCAACGGCGACAACGATACATTTCCTCTCTGGTATCTGCAACAGGTCGAAGGTCTGCGGCCTGATGTCGACGTGGTCAATCTCTCACTCAGTCAGATCAACTGGTACTTGAAGCAGCTCAAGGACCGCGGCGTGCCGCTCAGTTTCACGTATGAACAGATCGAGGAGATGCATCCATACTGGGTCCGCGATCCACAGACGCAGGCGCTCAGTCTTGTGACGCTCCGCGACCTGGCTATTCACGACATCATAGCGACGAACAGGTTCGAGCGCCCCATCTACTTCGCCGTGACCGTCGATGATTTCATGGGCTACTATGACAACATCGAGCTCGAGGGCATGGTCTTCAAGCTGACGAGCAGGACCGGCCGCCACATGGTCAATGAAGAGAAAACCTGGGAGAACATCTTCGAGAAATACCGCTACGACAGCATCGTGGATGTCGATGACGACTGGCGCGTAGTCGATACGGTGAAGAAATCCGCATCGACGGCGCGACTCATCACGAACTACGCCGCCGGGTTCTCACGGTTGGGCTTCGTAGCGATGCAGGATCCGGAGAGGACGGACGAGGCGATCATGCTCTACACCAGGGCTCTCAAGTTCGCGCCCAACTACGGCCCGGCTCTCAACGGACTCGTCGCCATGTATGCCGCCAGGCTCCTTCAGCCTGAGAAGGCTCTGCCGTTCGCTGAGAGGCTTGTTGCGTCTCAGCCCGATCTCATGGAGGCGTGGGTACGTTACGGAGGTGTCCATCTGATGCTCGCCGAGGGCTTCCAGCGGAGCGGCAAGACGGAAGAAGCACAGCCCCACTATGAGATAGCCATGCAGGCATACGAGCGCGTTCTCAATGTGGAACCTCAGCGACACGATCTGTATCCGCCGCTCATGACGATCTACCAGACCTTGGGCAAGGCGGACAAGGTCAACAGCCTCATGAATATGTGGCAGATGTACGGCATGCCCGATGAATCGGAGCCAGGCGCGACCGTCAAGCCGAAGCCGGTGGTGAAATAGCTAGGCGCCTCCCTCTCCTCTGAGCACCACGACGGAGAAACCCTGCAACGGATCCAGATACTGTCTGGCGACGCGGATGATATCGTCGTTGGTGATGTGACGAATGAGCTCCGGCCCCCTCTCTACGCGTTCGAAGCCTATGCCGAGTAGCTCCGCCATCGCGTACGTGGCTGCTCGCGTCGATTCGCGCTCCATATTGATCTCGAGCATCCCAGCCACATGCCGCTGCGCTCGCTTCAGCTCATCCGCAGCGAGTCCGTTCTCTCTCAACCGCTCCAACTCAACAACGAATGACTCGATCGTTTCGTCCTCCCTCCCGGGTTGCGCAGTGACGAATGTCGCGAAGGACCCACCGGCAGCGAGTGACAGATGCGTCGAGTGCACCGAGTACGCAAACGGAGACCTCTCCCTGAGAGCAACCCAGAGCCGCCCCCCCATCATTCCGAGTGCCCGTGCCAGAAAACGCAGGATCAGTCCATCCTCGCTCGCTGCGGGAGCTCCCGGCAGACCCACCGCTATGTTTGATTGGGACGAACCTGCGGCGACCACTTCACGTCTGTCGGTGGCCACCCTGTTTGCTATCTCTGTTTTCACTCGAGCCCCACCACCAGGCAGATTCTCAGCAAGTCTCTCGATGGCATCGCGTGCTTTCCCCCTCGGGATCCGCCCGCTTACGCAGGCGATCAGATTCGAGGCGGAGTAGTTTCCGGAGTGCTGGTCTCGCACGTCGTTGATCGTGATTCTTCGAATGCTGTCGCGAGTTCCTCTGAGGGGACGCCCGTACGGATGCTCATCGAAGACCATGGGCAGAAGCAGGAGCGCGACGCGTCTGTTGGGATGATCCTCAATCGCACTGATCTCACTGTCGATCTCTCCACGCACAAGGTCGAGCTGTTCATTCCCGAAGGCCGGCTGCGCCAGAACCTCAGACAGAATGCCAAGCGCATCACCGGAGAATCTCGAGAGCACCGTTGATCCGACCCCAAACCCATCGCGGTCTGCCGCGATCGCGAGACCGGTCCCAAGGCCCTCTATGGCTTCGGCTACCTCACTACCGGTTCGCTCTGTTGTCCCACGCGAAAGAAGGCACTGTGTGAGATAGGTGATCCCTGCCTTCTCCCGTGGCTCGCAAACATGACCCCCTTTGAACGTAAGAGCGATGGACGCAAGCGGAAGACCGTTGGATTCGCATGTGATAAGCGTTGCGCCGCACGAGAGCATCTCTCTCCTGCAAGTTCTATCCGCCTTCTCTGCGATTATCATCGGCCGCGTGAAGCCGGCCGTCGCCCATGTCCCTGGATCCTCAGCGAGTCGTCCCTTGACCCTGTTCCCCTCTCTTGACGATCCGCCTATCGATAGCGCTTCATCAAACAGGCCTGAGATCTCCTCGGATATGTCACCGTCCGATACTCCGGCACTGCTCGGCAAGTACTCGACCACGCTGAGTCTCTCACCCGTCAGATACGTCTCCGCCACTCGCTGGATATCGCGAGGCGTGACCGCCCCCAGAGAATCGATATACCCATCGGCCCTGTGGTAGTCTCCAAGCGTTTCGAAGAAACCAAGGGTACCGGCTATTGTCTCCGCGGTCTCGTGCTCAAGAACGTATCCTGCCTCGAGTCGCCTCAGACCCCTCTCCATCTCAGCGGTAGCCACACCTTCCCGGTGCAGCCGCCCTATCTCCTGGAAGATCATCGCGAGCACGGCGTTGATATCGTGGGTCGCCAGAGCGGAACCTATGACCAGAAGTCCCGCGTCCCGAAATGCGGCTATCGAGGCGCCGATCTCACTGACGAGTCCGAGAGAAAGCTGAAGCGACCCCGTGAGTCTGGAGCTTCTCCCCTGCCCGAGAATGCCGGCAAGAGCGTCGAGCGCAGGGATGTCCTCATGAAGTGCGTGCGGGATGCGAAACGCAACCGACATGTAGGGTTGCGCTATCAGCCCGGCCAGCGCGACAGCTCGCGTTCCGGTCTGCTGTGGCTCACCGGAGAATGCCGGGCGGGGTCGCTCCCCGTCCTGAAACCCCACCAGATGATCGTGGGCAAATGACACGACATCGGCTGTCTTCACATCACCAACGACAACCTGCGTCAGGTTCGAGCCCCGGTACTGTGCTCTCATGTGGTCATTGAGCGTGGCGGACGTTATGCGACCGATGCTCTTCTCAGTACCTACGATCGGGCATCTGTATGGATGCTCTCTGAACGCCGTCTCCATCAGGCGCCGCCAGACGAAGCTGTCAGGGCGGCTCTCCGCGCTTCGCGCCTCTTCCACAATGACGGCGCGCTCTACGCTGACATCTTCCAGCCGGAACACAGGCCGTGTGATCGCGGCGGCCTGTGCGGCGAAGACTTCACGCCAGTGGCCTGACGGCACGATCTGGTAGAAGGTCGTGTGGTCGCAGCCGGTCATTGCATTGACGTATCCACCCGCCCCGTAGACAGCGGCGGCCAGATCCGGACCCGCCCGGTCGCCGTTCTTGAAGAGCATGTGCTCGATGAAGTGAGCCAGGCCGGCTTGTTCGTCAGGATCGTCTGCCGAACCGGTTCCGACCCAGAGGCTCATGGCAACGACTGGAGCAGTCCGAAGTTCCCGAACCAGCAGGCGGACCCTATTGGGAAGCACTTCCCGGTGAACCGTGGATGGTCTCGACGGCGGACTATCTGATCTCATCGACACTCCTCATACCGAGCGCCACCTCCACGAGTTTCGGCTGGAGACTTCCGAGATCGAGGAGTCTATCGTGGAACTCCCTGAGGCTGAAGGAATCGGCGGCTTCCGATTCGTACTTCTCCCGGATACTCATAATGGCACGCTTGCCTATCATGTAGCTTGATGGCTGCGTCGGATGTCCCGCGTAGCGCTTCACTTCGGCTGTCGCATTGACGCGCTCGAGCGCGACTTCCCTCATCATGAACTCGATACCCTCCTCTATCGACATCTCCCCCACCTGCAACCCCGTATCTACGAGGATGCGTGCCGCTCGCCAGAGCGTCTCCTTGAGCTGTCCCAGTCTCGTTCTCGCATCCGGATAGAATCCGACGTCCTTCATCATCTCCTCGCAATAGAGCGCCCACCCCTCAACGAAGACCGTGTTCCAGGTGAGCTTTCGGATCTTACGTTCGCACGCGTTCGCCCGAACAAGCTGGAGGTGATGCCCGGGATAGCCCTCGTGGAGCGCCACTACCGGGATCGTATGGACGCTGTGACCACGGAGCTGACGGTCCTGCTCATCGAGCGACAGGAGCTCATCCACCGGGGTCACATAGAAAAGCCCGTGCTGTTGTTCCTCAAACGGACCCGGAGGCATGTACGCCGCATACGGGATGATCGCCCGGATGAAGACAGGCGTGTCGATGACGTTCAGTTCCTCGCCGGCAGGAACAGTCACGAGCCCCTTATCGACAACGAAGTCGCGGGCGCGCATCATCTCGAACAGGTAGCGCTCCTTAAGCTCGTCCTTGGAGGGATGATCCGCCTTGAGTTCCTCCATGACCTCGTGCCACGACGCATCCGGATCTATCTCGCGTGCGAGTTCCTTGATCCGCTCTTTCGTATCAGCCATCATCTCACGGCCCATCTCCGCCAACTCCCGCCCATCGAAGTCCAGGAGATGTGACTCGCGAAGGAGCCAGTCGTAGCTATCTTGTCCTGCGGCGAACGGTTCTGTTGCACGCTCCGCCATTGCGGCGAGAGAGGAGGCTGTCTCATCGAAGGCAGCCGCTGCTTTGTCGGCCGCCGCCAGCAACTCCGCCTTCAGGTCAGGCACCGACTCAGCAACGGCCGGGACAACGCTCTTCATAAATGCAACACCGCCTGCAGCCATTTGAGAACCGACGGTCGCAAACACCTCCGGGACATCACAGCAGTTCTGATTGATCGCTGAGAGAACGTCCGGGACCCCGCGCATTCGTCCGAGAAGACTCACGGCCCGCTCCTGGATCGGTGCGAACTCCTTGACGATAAGGCTGTGGCATCCCTCGAGCGCGGCGCCGATGTAGCTGCCGGGCATCCGCTCGTGCGTCCTGAGGACTTCGTGTTCGAAGATCGCACTCTTCAGGGTCGCTCTCAGCACTGCTCTATCTATCGCTGCGTCAGTCCCCCCATCTGCGAGCTCTATCGCTTCGAGGTCGTTCAGAAGCCCTTGCTGTCGTTGGAGCTTCCCCTCCATCGCGTCCGGAGTGAACTCGCCCAGTTCGGCGTCGTGCTCATGTATTCCGAGAAACGTCGCGAACCCGGGGTGGTCTTCAACCATCGTGGTAAGATAGCGATCGACCAGTTGATTTAGAGTCTCGCCCATGCCGCCTCCTGGTTCTGAGTGAGCGTGTCCCGTTCGTTTGCACCGACTCCCCAAGAGAAGCGGCGCCTTCGCAGCTCGCATTCGGCGGTCTCCCGACGGAACGGCCGCCGACCACTGCGCCGCATTCTTTCATGCGGGTCGGCACCCTTCAAGGTGAATCGCTCCACCTGAGTAATGGTCCGGGTGTTGAATCATGAAGGATGTACATGATGAGCCGGGAGTACTCAGAAAACGCCGGCGATGAACCGAAGGTGTTCAGAAGATACCGGTGCCGAGGCCGAGTGCCATGGCGCAGTCTGCAAGACACCTCGCAAGTACGAGTCGACGCTCACGACTTGCCTCTGTTGTGACCAGGAGCGAAACCGCGCTCGCCGGGCGCCCCGCCCTGGACTCCGAGTAGAGGGCACCAATCAGGAGGTGACACCCGTCACCGCAACTGGACATGAGTCCGGGCGGAGGACGTCGGATCTCGAATCGGAGCCCACGGCGAAGCGTGCGGTTGAGGCGCTCGACGTCATCGCTGAACTGAATGGGATTCTCCAAGCTCCCTCCTGTCAGAGCCACCCCGCCCAGGGGCCGGCCAGGCGCCACCCACTTCACACCCTCACCCCCGACACCGACACAGCCGCCTTCGCCGGCGCCGCCTACCGGCCCCCAAACCAGAGGATCCTGCCAACGTTCTCTGGTTGGAGCATGGGGCATGCCATTGCCACTTCATGCATCTCAGGACATCCGACGCACGCGCTAATCCGCGGAAGGTTCTCGGGTTAGGCGATCTGTTCCCCGCCCCAACAAGAAAGACGCACCCCTTCGGGTGCGCTGTGCTGTCAATTGAGTTCACACTTTTTCGGAAGACTGTAAACGGACGTTTACACCTTGCTGCCGGGCCGTCAATGCCTCCTGGTGCGTCTCCGCTCCACCCTCTGTCGCTGTGCGTGCGCCTCGATGATCACACCCAGTCGCCGAAGCGAGGACGCGAGTCTCGTTGCCGCGCCGATACCATTGGATGCACTCTTCTGCATGAGCTCTGCTACCCTGGCCGCATCAATTCGCTCTTCACCGACGATGGCAATCTGATCCGTTGCCTTCGCCGCAGCTTGGGCGTCAGCCTCCCGTCTCTCGAGCGGGACCACAGCCTGCCCAGCGACGTCCGCCAAGATCCGAGAAGCATCTCTGAGACCGTTCACTGCTCTCGCGAGCTCCGTAGCGTCTATCTCCGGACGCGCCACCTCATCCATCACCCGGTCGGACAGCGTCTCGATCTCCCTCCTAAGCCCCCCGATCGACTGAAGCCTGGCAGCGATATCCTGCGTTCGCTCCGCTCCACCATGCCCGGAAGACACCTGACTCACCAGACCGCGCACCTCGGAGAGCCTGAGAGCCGTTCTCCCGAGGATCGACGCCTCTGCTACGGCCCCTTCTTTGAGTTCTTTCATCGACACGAGGATTTCCTGCGAGGCTCTGAGTAGATCGGGAGCAGCATCTGACAGGGCATCGGCGACGTCCTCCGACAGCTCGAGATCAGCACCAGCCTCCCCCACATCCCGGAGGCGAACGATGAGCTCATTGATCTCCTCATTCAGGAGGCCAAGTTCGTCTGACCGCGGGAGCTGAGTCAGGAGATTCATGTCACCGCTCCGGGCGGCCTTGCATGCCCAAGCAAGACGATGGATGGCTCGCGCTACCGAGTTGCCCCAAACAGCCGCCACGATGAGGGCTATGATAAGCACACCACCGAGCGCTATCTGTATCGTCCCCGGCGCCAAGCCGGAGAAATACATCGCAACAAGAATCAGATCGTGCACGATGAGCACGGTCGCGACCAGTGTGACGATCTTCGTCTCTATGCTGGGACCTGTTCGTTCCATGACACCCGACGTTTTCTAGGAGCCGCCGACGAAGCCGTGCACTTCTCCC
Organism: Candidatus Eiseniibacteriota bacterium; assembly: GCA_030609605.1. Classification (GTDB taxonomy): domain Bacteria; phylum Joyebacterota; class Joyebacteria; order Joyebacterales; family Joyebacteraceae; genus Joyebacterum. Next base: position 20 of record JAUWBY010000093.1, on the reverse strand, counting down.
GCGAGCAGGAGCCGACGACC
>JAUWBY010000136.1 GCA_030609605.1 Candidatus Eiseniibacteriota bacterium | reverse complement strand
ATTCTGATAAACATGTCGCGCCGCAAGGTCTTCGAAACAGCCGGCGCTCAGTCACGCGAGAATCGAAGAGGGAAGAGGTCGTGAGGATAATGATCACCGGTGGAGGCACAGGGGGACACATATTCCCGGGAATCGCGGTCGCTGAGGCGATCGAGGAGCTTTCCCCGGACGCGGAGATCTTCTTCATGGGACGCAGGGGATCGATCGAAGAGCGCGTCGTGTCAGGAACCGGAAGACGGTTCGTGACTGTGCCTTCGATGGGCGTCATTCGCGGAGCTGTCATCAGAAACGTGGCGGTCCCGTTCGTGGTGGCCGCGGGCTGCCTGAAGGCGGTCTCGGCCCTCGCTATGAGGCGACCGGATGCGGCAGTTGGGACGGGGGGCTTTGCCAGTCTTCCGTCTGTAGTCGCGGCTCGCGCCCTCGGTGTTCCGATCGTCCTCCTGGAGCAGAACTCCAGGCCCGGGCTTGCCACGAAGACCCTCTCGAGATTCGCGGAGGTTGTTCACGTGACCTTTGTGGAGTCCGAGAGGTACCTCCCGCGTGCGAGGAGGATCGAGCACTCGGGAAACCCTGTCCGGCGCGGATTCAATGAGCTGGATCGCGCAGCCGCGCGGCGAGCCCTCGGTCTCGGCCAGGAAGCAACTGTTGTGATGGTTGTGGGCGGGAGTCGGGGGGCCAGGCGGTTGAGCCTTGCAGTGGCTGATGCCATGCCACGGCTGTCGGCGGCTGGGGTCGAGTTCGTGATTCAGACCGCTGTGGAAGAACTTGAGCATGTTCGTCGTCAGGCAGTGTCGACCGGAGCGCGGGCGATCGTGGAGGTGTTCTTCGAAGAGATCGCCAGGGTCTATGCGGCGTGCGACATCGTTGTCTCGCGCGCTGGGGCCACAACGCTGGCTGAGACGGCCATCGTCGGGCGGCCCGCCATTCTCGTTCCGTACCCGCACGCGACTGATGACCATCAGATGAAGAATGCCCGCTCGGTGGGAAATGCCGGAGCGGCTGTAGTGATTCCCGACGGCGAGTTCACTGGAGATCGGCTCGCCGACACCGTCGAAGGTCTCCTTCGCGATCGCACGCGGCTGACGAGTATGTCAAGCGCAGCCAGAGTCCTTGCGCGGCCCGATGCGGCTGACCGGGTCGCGCAGGACGTTCTGGCAGTGGCATCGCGGACCAGGCACTGACCGGCCCATATCGGGTCCCGCGCGTGTGGGGCCGACGGTTGCGTCAGAGGGCGGGGTCTGCCGGCAGCAACGGAAGGCGGGTCGACCCGATGGGAGCAGAGAAGAGAGCATGGTAACTATGTTCGGCAGAGTCAAACGCGTCCATCTCGTGGGGATCGGCGGCGTAGGAATGGGAGGGATCGCTGAGATTCTTCTCACTCTTGGTTTCGATGTGTCCGGCTCCGATCTTCATCGGGGAGAGATCACCGATAGGCTGGAACGCCTGGGCGGCAGGATCTCCTACGGCCATGACGCTGCCAACATCGAGGGAGCGGAGGTTGTGGTCACCTCAACCGCGATTCCGCCTGACAACCCCGAGGTTGCAGCCGCGAGAGCGGTGATGATCCCTGTCATCCCGCGCGTTGAGATGCTCGCCGAACTGATGCGCATGAAGTACTCGGTGGCCGTCGGAGGAACACACGGCAAGACAACCGTGACGTCGCTCATTGCGACCGTACTGACAGCCGGTGGGTTGGATCCCACCGTGGTCGTCGGCGGAACCGTGAGGGCAATGGGGACGGGCGCCCGGCTTGGTGCGAGCGAGTACATTGTAGCCGAGGCCGATGAGAGCGATGGGTCGTTTCTGAAGCTCTCACCGACAATGGCCGTTGTGACCACCATCGATGAGGAGCACCTCGATTTCTACAAGGGGATAGATGAGATCAAAGAAGCATTCATTCTGTTCGCCAATAGCGTCCCGTTCTACGGCTGCTCGGTGGTCTGTCTTGATCAGCACAACATTCAGTCGATCATTTCCGACGTGCACCGCAGGGTTGTGAGCTACGGCCTGACGGGTCAGTCGGACGTACAGGGGCACGACATCGAATCGTCGGAGAATCTGACGGCGGTCACGGTCGTAGCGCGCGGGGAGGAGCTGGGCAGGCTCGAGATATCAATGCCCGGGCTCCACAATATCTACAACTCTCTCGCTGCTGTCACGGTCGGTCTCGAACTCGGTGTGGAGTTCGGAAATATCGCCAGGTCCTTAAAGGAATTCGAAGGAATTGCTCGTAGGTTCGAGATCAAAGGGGAGGTCAACAATGTGCTTGTACTGGATGATTACGGCCACCACCCAGCCGAGATTGGAACGACTCTCGCGGCCGCAGCCGCGCGATGGAACAGAAGACTCGTCGTCCTCTTCCAGCCTCACAGATACACGCGAACGCAGAAGCTGGCTGATCAGTTCGGGAGATCATTCTACGACGCCGACGTACTTGTGGTCACTGGTATCTACGCCGCCAGCGAAACGCCCATTGAGGGGGTGAGCGGAGCCAACATCGTCGAGGCCGCGATGCGATACGGCCACAGGGACGCGACATACATCGAGGACATGGACGAGCTGTTCACACACGTCGTCGAGATCATACGTCCGGGCGACGTCGTGGTGACACTCGGAGCCGGCGATATCTACAAGGTGGGAGATCGGATTCTCTCAGCCATCGGCAAGCGAGAAATATCCTGATGTCCCGGATACGGAGCATGATGAGGCTGCGAAGATGAACCCAGGCATCATTACAGAACTGAAGGCGATTGCTCCGGGATGTGTACATCCGAACGAGCCGATGGCGAAGCACACGTCGTTCGGTCTGGGCGGGCCTGCCGATGTCTACATCCATCCGCCCGATGAGGGCAGCCTCAGGAAGTGTGCCACGCTTCTCAAGGACGCTGGTGTGGCGATCAAGATCCTTGGCAGAGGCACGAATCTGCTCGTGAGAAGCGGGGGCATCGAAGGAGCCGTTCTTTCAACCGAGCAGGCGTTCAGTACACTGCAGGCGGAGGGAGGAACCGTGGCCGTGGGCAGTGGTGTCCCGCTGAGCGAACTCCTGAACTTCTGTGCGGAGTCCGGTCTGACCGGGCTTGAGTCACTGGCCGGGATACCTGGAAGCGTCGGCGGAGCCGCGGTCATGAACGCGGGAAGCTACGGCATCTGGTTTGCCGACCATCTTGAGTCGGTAGCAGTCTTCGAGCCGGGAGAGAGCTCCATACAGGTTGCGGGAAGCGAACTTGATGCCTCCTACAGGCGCATGGGCATTCCGGACGGGCACATTGTCGAGAGAGCCGTCCTGGTTCTTGACGAGGATGTCCCCTCAGCTGTTACGGCACGACTGCAGGAGATTATCGAGAGGAAGTGGCGGACACAGCCGGTCGGAATGCGCAGCGCGGGGTGCGTCTTTCGCAATTTCCCCGACAAGGCCGCGTGGGCGCTAATAGACTCCGCCGGTCTTGTCGGGGCGCGTGTCGGCGGAGCCGTTGTGTCCGACGTACACGCCAACTTCATACTGAATGACCGGGGTGCGACTCCCGAAGACGTCGAGGAACTGATCAACCTGATCCGTGAACGAGTCAGCGATCGCACAGGACGTGACCTTGTGACCGAGGTGGAGATCATAGGCAGGAGGGCGCATTGAAGGGCGTGAGACGGATGCGCACAGAGCGACGTGACTGTGATAGGTCGCAGCGCGAAGTCGGGGGTGCGAAGCGAATAGCCATCGCGGCGTGCGCGGCCCTGCTGCTGGCGGGAGTAGGGTTCTCCGCCTACAAGGCGTCCGCTTGGGGCGATGAGGTTGGGCGGTTTCCGCTGTGTCTGTTGGAGATCATCGGGAATGTCGTCTTGACCGAGGAGGAGGTTGTCGAACTCGCCGGACTCGAGCCGGGAATGGATCTTCTCTCAATCGACCTGGGACGTGTAGAGGCAGCAATGATCTCGAGTCCGAGGATCGAGCGGGCATGCGTGACGCGTCAGCTCCCCGATCACGTGCTGATCCGGCTCGAGGAGAAGCTACCGGCCGCCATTGTGATCTCCGGCGCTTCCGGGTTTGTGGAGGTGGCGGATGACGGGAGTGTGCTCCCTGTGGCCGAGCGGACGGCGTTCGTTGACATCCCTCTCATCAGTGGTCTTGGTGAACCTCCTTCGGGGGGCGAGGTGTTTGATTCGGAGAACCTCAGAGCGGCTCTGAACCTTCTTAGGACGGCGAGGGAGTTCTCACCCTTGCTCTGGATGGAGATATCCGAAGTGCGTATTGCGCCGGGGTTGGGTCTGGTTATCTACACGGTAGCCGACGGGGCAGAGATCAGGTTTGGCTCCGGCGCTTGCAACACGATTGAGTTGTCACAACTCTGGGCGGTTCTGAGTGATCTCAGAGCGAGAGGCGTGACGGCCGAGACCATAGACATGAGGTTCAGGAATCAGATTGTCGTGAGGACCGCCGGAGGCGGACGTCACGGACGGGTGTAGGACGGGAGGCCCCACTTGAAGCGCAGCGAGATCATTGTCGGCCTCGACGTGGGCTCGAGCAGGATCAAGGCAGTTGTCGCAGACGTCGGAGACAGCGAGATCCCGGAGGTACTCGGGATCGGTGAGTCGCGCGCCGTCGGGATAGAGGCCGGCGTCATCGTCAACATGGAGAGAGCTGCAGATTCCATTCGTGAGGCGATCGTGAAAGCCGAGGAGAGCACCGATGTCGAAATCGGTGCGGCGGCGATCTCGCTCAATGGGGAGCATATCAAGGGTATCGACAGCCGAGGCGTCATTGCCGTCTCTGGAACGAACGGGGAGATCGCGGCGTCTGAGGTGACCACCGTACTTGAGGCAGCCAGGACCCTGGCGCTGCCGGTCGGTCGATCGGTCGTGGACGTGCTTCCTCAGGAGTTCTTCATCGATGGGCAGCGAGGGATCCGAAATCCCGTCGGCATGTCGGGCGTGCGCCTTGGATCCAGGGTTCACATCGTCACGGCCGAAGACCAGGTGATAGATAACTCTGTCAGAGCCGTGCGGAAGGCCGGGCTGAGGGAGAGCGTCATGACTGCCAAGCCTGTCGCGGCGGGGCTCTCATCGCTCTCCGATGATGAGCGCGAGCTCGGCGTTCTTCTCGTCAACATCGGCGCCGACACGATTGGCGTTGCTCTTCACCACGGTGGGTCGATCCGGCACATCGGGGTGGTGGGATGGGGAGCTTCGAGTATTACGAACGACATCGCCGTGGGACTCAGAATGCCGCTGGCCAAAGCGGAACTCCTGAAACACGAATCAGGTTGCGCCAAGATGTCCATGGTCGAGAACTCGATTCTCGAGATTCCGAGCGTTGGCGGACGACCGCCGCGAGAAAGCTCGACGCACATGCTGACGGCCATCATCGAGCCCAGGGTTAGGGAGATCCTGGAACTGGCACTGGCTGAAGTCAGGGATACGGAATACTGGGGACGGACGGCGGCCGGTGTTGTCTTGACGGGTGGAGGGGCAAAGCTCAAAGGTGTTGCCGACGTGGCTGAGGACATCTTCGGATTGCCCACGAGAGTCGGGCTTCCTGAGAGAGTATCGGGGCTTTTCGATGCGATCGCGGATCCATCTCACGCTGCGGTTGTGGGCGTTGTCATAGCGGCGTCGCGCGCACCGAGAAGACGACGCAGGCGGAGCGATGGAGCGGTCTTTGGAACCGTCCGCAAGGTAAGGCAGTGGGTCGACAACCTTCTCTAGGAAGTGTGCCGGACCTCGCACCGCTGCATCCGGATGAGAAGGTAGCCCGGTGGGTCATTTGAGATCAGGACCCAAGGAGAGACGAATGGGAAAGAGAAGGAAGACACAGAGGGGACAGGCGGGATCGCGGCTCCAAAGCAGCGGCCCGGAAGGAGGAACGATGCGGTTCCAGTTCGACGCGGACCCGGAGATGAGTGCTTCGATCAAGGTCGTGGGCGTGGGTGGTGCGGGGGGCAATGCGATCAATAGGATGATAGAGTCGGGTTTCACCGGCGTAGACTTCATCGCCATCAATACGGACGCTCAAGCGCTTGACGGCTCGCTCGCGGCCACCCGGATCCAGATCGGTCGCAAGTCGACGCACGGGCTGGGATCCGGCGGCAATCCGGAGATCGGCAAGAAGGCGATCGAGGAGGATCAGGAGCACGTCGTCAACGCCCTCAAGGGGGCGGACATGGTGTTCGTCACAGCGGGAATGGGGGGGGGAACCGGTACGGGTGCCGGTCCCGTCGTCGCCCAGATGGCGAAGAAGATGGGAGCTCTGGTGGTAGGGGTCGCGACCAAGCCGTTTCTCTTCGAGGGCCAGTACAGAATGCGTCAGGCCGTCGAGGGGCTGAAGACACTTAAGCAGGAGGTCGACACCGCCATTGTGATCCCGAATCAGCGGCTTCTGGCTATCGCGAGCAAGAACACGCCGGTGCGTGAGG
>JAUWBY010000161.1 GCA_030609605.1 Candidatus Eiseniibacteriota bacterium | reverse complement strand
GAAAAGATCCGACCATCCTCCAGTGACGCCGTCACCGTGATAGCTGAAGGTCATCTCACCGTCTTGCGCAGCAACGGCACTAGCGACGAACTCCAGCTTCGTATCCTCAATATGAGCGTCCGCACCGTCGGTCGAGACGATCCATTTCTCATCCACAAGCTCGGTGTAGCGGCACATGGCAGAGCGGATTCGGGAAGATGACTCGCGAGTGCGCTTCTCAGTCTCCACAACGAGGGACATCTTCTCTTCGGCCGAGTGCGAGGCAACATCCTCAGCGTCTCCGCTTCTGAAATCGCCCACGGCCAGTTCGCAGTCGGCCAATCGCTCGATTTTCTCGCTCCTGCCTCCGGACGACTGCTCTGCGGCCATCGTCGCATCCCGAACCGCCACCTTGATGCTCGACGCGTCCATACTCGACGTACTCGAGAACCCCCACGTTCCATCTACGAGGACCCGGACGCCGACACCGCAGGTCTTTCTGTAGGCAGCTGCTTCAAGCTCCCCCTTCCGGACGACGATTCGAAGCGAGCGGCGGTCGTGTACCCGGAGTTCCGTCCAGTGCTTCGCGTCCGCCACCAGTGTCTTGAGCAGATCCCGCATCTTCCACTCTCCCGCTTCCAGCAGTCATCGGTCGGAACACCCGCCACCTCATCCGGCCGGTCGGTACGTGCGCTTCCCCTACTCGGTCTCCGGAAGCTCGCCGTCCCCGATGGCGGCCGGGGGCGCCAGAATGGCTCCCTCAAACGGACCGAGACCAACGGCAACGACAATTCCGTCTCCCGCCTTCTCGACCGAGAATCGCTCACCGTTCAGGAGGTTGTGCATCGAGTGCGATGAGCCCTCGATTCCCGAGAACAAGACGGCGCTCGCGGCTCCAAGGGGAATGCGTGCAGTCACTTCACGTCCTCGCGCGTTCATGACCACAACCACCGTTTCTTCGTCGGTGCTCCTCAGGAACGCGTACACCCCGTCGTCGGCAAGGAGCGTCTCGAAAGACCCCCGAGTGAGGCAGTCATGCTCCTTCCGGATTGCCAGTAGCCTGCGGAAGTCATCGTGGAACGCAACTCGCGAGGGATCCTCGGCCCACCTCCAATCGAACGGCCTGCGGCAGTCCGGATCGCCTCCTCCGTCCATCAGCACTTCATCTCCGTAGTAGATGTGAGGCGCTCCAACGTACGTCGCGGCGAAGAGAAACGCCAGACGAACCTTCGCGGCATCACCTCCGCAAGCCCGCAGGAAACGCTCCGTGTCGTGACTCCCGACCAGATTCATCATCGCCTGGGCGCCCTCGTCCGTATAGATGAGCCTGCCAGGAGCGAGCGCCCGATCAAACTCCGGTGCCTTGATGCTCCCATCAGCGATGAACTTCATCACTGGGTCACGGAAAAACTTGTAGTTCATGACGGCATCGAAATAGCGTCCGTTCACGTGGTCGGAAGATGCGCCCCAGAGTTCTCCCACGATGTAGGCGTCCGGCTTGGCGCTCTTCACGCGCTCGCGGAAGAGTTCCCAGAACCAGAACGGCACCTCGCCTGCGACATCAAGGCGGTAGCCATCGATGCCGACCTCGACAAGCCAGTACTCCGCCATGTCGAGGAGATGGTCGACCAGCGGCCAGTTCGGTTCTGCCTCGGTGATGTCCGTGATCGAATCCTCCTCCGGATTCGCGCGGGAAAGATCGAAATTCAGATTCGGCATCTGGCCGAATCCCCACCAGCAGTCGTAGTAGTCTGCGTTTCCGCTCCGCCAGCCGTCCGGAAGCGGCCATTTCGCCCACTCGTACCACTCCCAGTAGTCCGACGTCTCGCCCTTCTCACGAGTGTCCGAGAAGGCCCAATGCGTCTCGCCGGTGTGATTGATGGCGAGATCGAGCACGACGCGCATGCCGCGCTCGTGGCAGTCGGACACGAAGGCCGCGAACTCCTCATTCGTCCCCATGTGTGGGTCGATGATGCGGTAGTCTGCCGCATCATACTTGTGGCTGCTCTTCGACTCAAACACCGGGTTGAGATAGATGGCCGTGACCCCGAGGTCCTCCAGATAGTCAAGCCCGTCGCGGAGCCCGGCGACGTCACCGCCGTAGAACGAGTACCAGTCCGGCTTGCCGTCCGTGCGGTACGGGCTCGCAGAGAGCTCCCCCACATCATACCAGTCGTCGACGAGATGAAAGTACTCGCCGTCGACCTTCCCCGATTCCGGCAGGTGCGTGAGTCCTTCGTAGTACGCCTCGGAGAAGTCCGGGTCGTTGTCCGGGCTCCCGTTCGCGAACCGTTCGGGGAATATCTGGTAGAAGACCGCTTCCTTGACCCAGTCGGGCGTCTCGAAGACAACGCTCTCGTCGATCGCGAACTCGTAGAGTCCCGCCCCTTCTTCCGAACCCGCCTCACTGGCCCCGTCCGGTCCAATCCAGATCACGGTCTCTCCGTCGATCAGCGCGAACCGATACTCGATGCGCTCGTCGACTTCGAGTCTGCGCGCGTAGTAGTCGTACTGTCCGTCGCTGCCGGTCCGCTCCATCCGAAAGCCGGATGAGACTCCGGAGACAAGCCAGACGGAGACGCGCTCAACGTCCCGCGCCCAGGTCTTCAGTCTCAGAGTAACCGTGCCATCGGGATGAAGCGATCGACTCCATGCATCCGTGCCGTGTTCGAGCCCCTCGATCAACACCCGACCGTCTCCGCGAACGAGTATTACCGGTTCAAACGTGCCGTCGACGATGATGACCGAATTCTGCCCGTCAAACCCGTCCGGGTGAAAGCCCTTCGCGGTCATGTCGGTTATCCACTCGCCATCCGCCACGAACTTGTACTGGTACTCCCCGGCGGAAAGCGGAAGCACCACCTGGAAGCGACCATCCGCGAATCGCATGGGGGTTGCATCGGTGCTCCACTCGTTGAACGTTCCGGCAAGGAAGACCTGCCGGTAAGTCTTTTGCGGTGCGAAGGTGAACCGGACCTTCTTGAGCAAGCTCTCCCGTGCCGAATCATGAAGGGCTTCGGCCGAGCCTGCGTGGACCGACACGAAAAAGGCTGCTGCTGCAACGATGAGGAAGATCGCGCCCCTCGCTGTGCGTGACGATAGCATAGTGTTCCCCCATTGGCCTTGCGCCGCTCGGACAGTGCACTCGAGAGATTCTACCGAACAGTGCAACGGAACAGCAACGTCAAAAGAAACGCGCCCCCAAGCCGTACTGGCTGGAGGGCGCGCATCGTCCGGAGATTCGGCTGCTACTCCTCTTCGAACTGATCCTTGCTCGCGCCACAAACCGGGCAGACCCAGTCGTCTGGAAGCGAGTCGAATGCCGTTCCAGCCTCAACGCCGTTGTCTGGATCACCCTGGTCCGGGTCGTAGATGTACCCGCAGATGAGACACTTGTACTTCACCGTGTTCCTCCAGTCCGTGCTCGACTGTCAGCAGATCCTGCCGTGCAACAGCGGCTCAGGGATTCCACCGACACGCAGGGCAGCCTCGCTCCGGCACCTGGCTACTTCTTCCCGGCCTTCTCTTTGTCTTCGATGACCTTGTTCAAACGCTTTGTGATCTGAACGACATGGCCCTTCTCTTCATCGATCAGGCGCTGTAGAGCCTTCTTCGCCCCGCTCTTCCGGTTCACGCGATAGGCCTCCATGTAATACAAAACCGCGTCCTTCTCAACTGCCAGAGCAAGTTCGAGCGCGGCCTGGGGATTGTACTTTCTCCTGGTGAGCTTTGCCATCCTCGCGATACCCCTGAAGATCCCGCCGTCCACGAGCGAGCTGATGTAGGCGGATGCATCCGCATCCTGCTCGGCAGTTTGCTTGCCTATTCCTCCAGTGGTCTTGAGTTCAAGAGTCTCGAAGAATGCCAGATGTTGTTTCTCGTCACGCGCCAGCCTTCTGAAGATGCGCTTCGTGGCCGGATCATCGGCCTTCTCAGCCATCTTCGTGTAGAAGTCCAACCCGGCCTCTTCGATGGCTATGCCAACACGGTAGATCTCGTCTTCGTTCAGATACTCGATCATCAGGAACCTCCATGGACACAACAGGCATCACTCAACGCCGCCCAGTCATCTGTCAGAATGTGCTCATCACGTTCCTTCTTGAGTCCAAGGTAAGAATAGCCAGACCGACTGAGACGCGCAATCGGAATCCCGTCCCGACATCGCGGTCAACGGGCCCCGAACGTCGTGGCGCGGACCCCTTGAGGTCCGCGCCACGGACGAGTTCATGCTCACTCGACAAAACACATCTCCGGAGGTACGGTCGCCAAGGTAAGGCTGGGCTGCGGCTGACACATTCCTGGCACCTGAAATTTCGCCCGTCTTCCTATCGACGTACCTCCAGAGAATCCGAAAGCGGCCGTGGGAGTAGATCCACGACCGCGGCAGAATCATAGAAGCATCTCAACAATCGTTCCGGCCGGCGCTATCCGGCATTCAAGCAACATGAAACAGCAACGTAGGCGCGAGGTATGCGGAAGCAACCCACTCCTCTCCGCAGGATGGCACCCCGTGGCGCCGGCGTGCGCGTCAGACAGGAGAACGACGGATCGTACGATAGACTCCATGCGCGTGATGCCTCTTCCGATCCCCGGGTTGCTCAAGGGGATGCCCGATGCGAGTCCGGACGCTCGAGAATCAGGGTGAGTACAGGGTATATTGTGCAGGACGAGTCTCCAGCGGTCAAGGTCTTTTCGTGGGGGATGGCAGGACCGGCCGCAGCTGTGTCAGCGAACCAGCTCCCGCCCAGAATCCTCACATACACCGACAGGACGCGGTCGGTCTGCCGGTGTGTCACCGACGCTTTGCGAATCGCTCCTCATGCGAGCCGGCAAGCCATTGGAATCCTCGAAACGGCCTCTGGCTGGGCGTTCCAGCCCACCGCCGTTCGGCACGTTACTTGCTCCCTTGTAACAACAGAACTGATCCGTTCCTTACGGAACACTGAAACACGAAGCTTTTCCATGGAGGCCCTGAGAATGGGTGTTCCGAAGAAAATCCTTATCGCGGAGAAGGACCCGAGCACACTGGTGCAGATGTCGCACGCGCTTTCAGCGGCGGGGTATGCAGTCTGCGAGGCCGAATCCGGCCGCGAGGCCTTGAGATCTGTTCAGGTGGATACCCCTGATCTGGCGCTCGTGGGTCTGGTTCTCACAGACATAGGTGGCAGAGATCTGGCAAGAATCCTGGCGTCGAACGGAGATTCCACGCCTGTGCCGACTCTGGTGGTCGTCGCGCCGGGAACGCATCACGATGATGTCCTGGTCGCCGGAGGCGCGCCGGAACAGTCCGTCGAACGGTGGTCGAGCCCGGAGGAAATCGTCACGATTGTCAACCGGTTCTTCGAAACGTCGGAGGAGGACGACCCCGAGATGTTCTCGAGGATGCTCCGCTTCGACAGCGTTACCATCGACCCTTCCACGGCAACTGTAACGGTGAACGGTGAGCCGATCGAGTTGACCGACAAGGAATTCAGATTCCTGCACGTGATAGCCGTCAATGGCGAGCGAACCTGTACGCGAGAGGAGCTCAAGCATCTCGTTTGGGGCAAGGATCTGGAGGTCATAGGACGGACAGTCGATGTGCTGGTGAGCAGGCTCCGATC
>JAUWBY010000006.1 GCA_030609605.1 Candidatus Eiseniibacteriota bacterium | reverse complement strand
GGGATATTCAGGAAGGTCGGTGCTCTCATCTTGTGCCGCTCCGGCATGTTCGTACCATTGGAGCGGATGAAATGGAAGCACTCCCCTCGCGGCGCCTCGATGTGCCCGATCCCTTCTCCCCGGGGAATCTCGCGCACCTCGTTCCTGATATCTCCCTTGGGCAGCTTCTTGATACATTGCTTGATGATCTTGGTTGCTTCGATCATCTCGAGAAGTCTGACAACCGCTACCGCCAGACAATCGCCGTCGGGCTGGACTACCACGTCCCAGTCAACCTCGTCGTACGCACCGTATGGCTCGTCGCGGCGGACATCGATATCGACACCTGAACCCCTCGCCGTCGGACCAAGGACCCCGTACGCAATCGCGTCCTCTTTACTCAGAATCCCGACTCCCTTGAGACGACCGAGTATGACTGGATCATTGAGGATGACGTCGACAAGCATACTGGTCTTCTCCGCGAACTCGTCCATCGCCTTCAGAACGGGCGGCCAGATCTCATCCGGGACATCGCGCCTGACACCGCCTGGGCAGTACCATGCGTAGTTGTTCCGGTTGCCCGTGATAGCCTCGAGCGCGTCGAGAACCGGCTCACGGTACTTCCAGCCCCACATGAAGACGGTCCAGTATCCGATGATGTGTCCGGCCAAGCCCACCCAGAGCATGTGACTGTGGAGCCGCTCCAGCTCGTGGACGATGGTCCTCAGGTAGCGCGCCCTGTCCGGAACGGTGATCCCCGCAATGTCTTCCATCGCAAGGGTCGCTGTCCAACTGTGTGAAGCCGAACAGATACCGCAGATCCGCTCAACCAGGAATACGTCCTGATCGAACGTCTTCTCCTCGGCCAGAAGCTCCATCCCTCTGTGGATGCGCCCGAGCTCTATGTCGGCGCTGAGTATGGTCTCTCCCTCAACCTGCAGGGTGATGTACTCCGGCTCCTCGAGGACAGGATGAAATGGTCCGACGGGAATAGTAGTGCTCATCTATTCATCTCTCCTCATTGGATGGAAATCAGCCGGTCTGTCGTGAGAAGAGAGAATCTTGCGCGGGTCCGGGTGGCCGACGAACTCAACACCCAGGAAGTCGAAGATCTCTCGCTCGATGAAGTCCGCGGCAGGGTAATACTGTGTGAGCGCTTCTATCTTCGGGAACGGCTTGTCGAGAGTGGTCCTGATGTTCACCACCGTGCCCTCACGATCGAACGCGAAGTGGTACAGGAGCTCCACCCCCGTCGACCGGTCGCTCCCCGTTGCCGTCGTAAGCCTCCCACCCTCCACCTCGTACATATGCCGCGTCACGGCAATCCAGTCGTCGTTCGAGACCGCCACGTATGCCCGTCTTGGGCTACGCTCGTGGATATCCACACGGTCTCCGAACTTCGTTTTCAAGGCCTCGAGAACCTTTTTGCTCATGTCTCGTCACTCCCCGAGCTCGCGCTTCGAGCGGCGGTCCTGCGCCGCGTTTCTGACCGAGCTCTCCTGTTTTCGCTAGAGCTTCCCCAAGAGCTTAACTATCGCGCCGATGATCGCCTCCGGGCGCGGTGGGCAACCGGGGACGTACGCGGCAACCGGAACGTGTTTGTCGACCGGTCCCGCGAAGTTGTACCCATCCTTGAAGATACCGCCCGTGCACGCACACGCGCCTATAGCTATCACCACAGCCGGTTGTGGCACCTGTTCGTATGCTTCGATGAGATCGGGCACAACCTTTCGCGGTACGCTGCCCGAGACCAGAAGCACGTCGGCGTGCTTCAGGCTGCCGACCAGCTTCATACCGAAGCGTTCTATATCGAACTTGGGGCACAGACAATCAAGGACTTCGATGTCGCAGTTGTTGCACGCGCCCGCGTTCAGGTGAAACACCCACAGTGACTTCTTGAATCCCCATTTGGTTGCGTTCATTTGCTCCCCGTCCGCTCTCGACCTAGAACCCAAGGATCGCCAGGATCATGCCGACGACCGCGATCACGGTGACGGGCCCCCAGAAGAACCTGACGGCCTGATCGATTCTGACTCTCGGGTTCACGTTCTTGATGAGGACAATGATCACGATGATTATCACGTACTTCACAATCGTGTAGAGGATGTTCCAGCCCGAGAAGACCAGCCCACCCCAAAAGACCGTAATGAAAAAGATGGGCAGCGTGAAAAGCAGCATGGCCTGCTGGAGCTTGATAACGGCAAGCGCCGCGCCCGAGTACTCTATGTGCGTCCCATCCATGATCTCGGTTTCTGCTTCGGGAATGTCGAACGGCGGATACGTGAGCTTCGCCTGCGCGACAAGGATGCAGACGATGAACGCGAGAATGCAGGAAGCGTTGCCGAGAAGCACACCATTGGCCGCCTGATACTCAAGGATGCCGTCGAGCCTCAGTGTCATCGGAGTCACCTTGGTGACCGCCGTGAAGATGGCGATGATGAATGGAAGCTCGTAGGCGAGAACCAACTTCATCTCACGACTGGCGCCTACGCTCGCAAGCGGATTACTGGAGGCCGAGGCGCCGAGGATGATTCCCAATGACGGGATGGTCAACAGGTAGATGACGCCGATCAGATCTCCAACGAAGCTTGTCCCATGCAGATTCGTAAGCCAGAGTATTGTGGAGACCACACCTATGGCCGCGAAACCGGCCATCGGCGCGAAGAGGAATCCCGCCCGTCTCGCCCCCGCCGGGATGATTATCTCTTTTCCCAGGAGCTTGAGGATGTCGGCGAACGGCTGGTACCACGGTGGGCCAACCCTCCACTGAACCAGCGCACTCACCTTCCGGTCGATCCACTGCGTGGCCAACCCCATTACGGCCGTGAAGAACAGGCCTGGAAAGATGAGAAAGCTCAGAACCAACCCGAGTGTTGAAGCCATCCTGTTACCTCTCCCGTTGACTTGAATGCAAAGGGATCTCGTCCGACTGGCCCGCTACCTCGTCCTCCGCACCGTCTTCATCACGCTACGGGACCCGCGCATCGGAACGCCCTTCTGAGCTTCCATGTCGCTGATATCCTCGAAGGTCCGAGCTCCCGAGACGCACGTCCCGGCGCACATCGAATCTTTTCCCTCGAGAGTCCGCCAGTTGCAGAGATCGCACTTGTCGAGTGTGTGCCGCGTCTTCAGAAGATCGATAGCTCCGAAGGGGCACGCCTGCGCACACGACGTGCAGCCACTGCATTTTATGTTGCTTCGAACGACCAGACCGTCATCGCGCCGCTTGATCGCCTCCTGCGGACACGCCGCTTCGCAGAGCGGCAGCTCGCAGTGCCGGCAGTTCATCTGCAGCACAATGTTCGTCATGATCGGCGAAGCCTCAAGCTGGTTCTGCATGTTGTGCGAATAGAAGCATGCCGCGAGGCAGCTCTTGCAGCTGATGCAGCGCCCGTAGTCCAGGACGTTTCTGTTGTTCATCCAGCTCTCCTGCGAATCATGCTTCTGCAGACCGCCCGTGGCGGCCCGGCGTCAGCCGTTAGCCCTACGACGCGACCTTCACGTCGGAGGAGGTCACGTCGAACCATTTGGTGCTGGGGTTCAGGGTCCAGACCATGAGCCCCCGTGCATCTGGTACATACGTGGGGATAGCCACAAGTCCCGGCGGCATCCTGTCGGTCACCGTCGTGATGATGCGCGTTTCGCCTCTGGTCGTTGAGATCACCATTGTCGAGCCCTGCTCGATCCCGGCCTCACCCGCCGCTTCTTCAGAAAGCCACACTTCGCAGTACGGATTCTGCGTCTGCGGGAAACTCATCCGCCCTGTCAGTGTCCCATCCCATCGGTGAAGTGGGCTGATACTCTCGATGAGCTCAAGTCCATCTCGCGGCTTGCTCGCCGTCTTCGCGAGTGCCGCATCAACATTCACACCCAACTCCTGGTGCGTAGCCGTCCGACTGCCGGCAGGGATCGTCGTCCCCATCTCGGACGCGACATCAGCAAGCATTTCACCGACGGACTTCGCGTCACCCTGAGGCCCGACACACGCATCAAGCGATGTTGGGAAACCAAACGACGGCGTGTAGCTCCCAGCGAACTCCGTCCAGACCGCCTGTGGCAGCCCGACCTCGCTGTGTTTCGTTGTGTCGTTCTCGAAGATTGCAGAGGCCGCGAGGAACTCGAGGCTCTCCAGATCATCCGGACTGACTGCTCCGGGATAGAGTTGCACCGGGTCCGGCCCGAACACCAGCAGCCCCTTGATCCGCTTGTCCGCGACGCCCGCCAGGATCTCGGCTGCAGTGCAGTCCGAGCTCACGCGCTCATAGGCGCCGATGGCGTTGCCGCCCCGGAATAGCGGCGCGTACTTGCCGCCCGCTGCCGACGCGAGCTTGGCTGCGAGGAGACCGGTCAGATAGCCGGACGTCGAGTCGCCAAGCCTCAATGAGACGACGACCACAACCTTACGGAAACCGCGGAGCCCCGTGGCAATCCTCTCGAGACCGACCTTCGACAACCCACCCGCTGTAGCCGCCGCCTCGATATCCACCGACGGCGAGCCCTGTACGTTCATAGCCTTGAGCAGACCGGCCAGAATAAGAGGCTCGCTCCCGGCCGGCGGTTCGATGTGCAGGTCGGCGAACCAGTCAGTGTTGGAACTGTATGGATTGATGGTGATGATCTGATTCGACCTGCTCTTGTGTCTCGCCTCAATGATGCGCTTCGATACGGTGGGATGGCCCCAGAACACGTCCCCGATCAGGACAAAGCAGTCCGCTTCGTCGAGGTCCTCCGGCGTTGCGTCGCCGATCCCGCCACCCGTGAGCAACCCGTAGTCGTTACCGTCATAGGCGACGCCTATGTTGGTGGTGCCAAGAACGTGCGTAGCAAAACCTACAGCTGCCTCATAATCCTCGTTCGAGAGCTCTGTCCCGACGATAACGCCGAGCGCATCAGCTCCGTGGTTCCTCTTTATCTCATCCACTCTCCCGGCCACCTTCGTCACGGCGGCAGGCCACGGCACTCTCCGTCGGTTGACCGTCGCCGCGAGGAATCGCTTCGGATGAAGAAGGATCTCGAGATTGTAGTGCCCTCTGGCGCAGAGCGACCCGCGGGCCAGAGGCGACTCCTCATCGAAGTCCACCCTCACGGGCACCCCCTGGTCGACCTCCACGCTGAACCCGCACTGGAGGGAGCAGATGAGACAAGACGTCTTTCTGATCTCTGGCATGTCGACTTCCCCTGAGAGTGATCGCTTAGAATGGATCCTCGAACTTGGCCACCTCCGCCGCTGTCATGACGGGTCCGTCCTTACAGATGTAGAGTTCGCCCATCATGCAGTGTCCGCACTTGCCAAGTCCACAGCTCATGTTGCGCTCCATCGAGTGGTAGATATTCTCGGGCTTGAAGCCCTTCTCAAGGAGTGCCATGTTGACGAACTTCAGCATGATAGGCGGGCCGCAGACGCATGCGACGGCCGTGTCCGCGCTGAACGGCAAACCTTTAACATCCACGGCAGTAAGAAGAGGTAGATCCTCGAGAAGCACCGTGACAACACCTACCTTGCCGGTCCAGTTGTCGGCCGGCTCGTCGATTGTAAGCAGCACCTCGGTGTTCTTCATCTTCTCCCATTCGGGGAGAAGGTCCTTGAAAATGACATCTTCAGGCGTCCTCGCTCCATAGCGGATTGACACCTTCTTGTAACGATCGATGTCGTCGAAGAGCGCCAGAATGAGTGAGCGAAGCGGTGCCAGTCCCACGCCACCACCCATTATCAGGATCTCCTTGCCGTCGAAATCGGCCATGTTGTAGCCGTTGCCGTACGGTCCACGGATCCCGACGGTGTCACCCACCTTCATCTTGCTGAGCGCGTGCGTCACCGTGCCGACATCCATGATCGTGATCTCCATCGTCTCCTTGACGTTGGGATTTGACGACGGTGTGAACGGGGCCTCCCCCACTCCGGGTACTGTCAGCTCGACGAACTGTCCCGCCCCGAAGGTGATGGGCTCCTTTGGGCGGAACTTGTAGGTTGTGATATTCGGGGACTCTTTCTTGATGTCCTCGATCACACTCTCGATTGGCCTGTAGAGGTTCTTCATGCCTTTGCCATCTCCGTGACGACGTGCTTGATAGCTTCTCTCATATCGATACGGCCCATGCAGACGTCAATGCACCTGCCGCAGCCGGTACACGAGACCGCGCCGTACCTGTCGCGTGAATACTCCAGCTTGCATCGGAGACGATTCTCCAGGCGCTGCGCCAAGTTCGGCCTTGAGTTGCCGCCTCCACCCGTCCTCGCATAGCCGATCGACAGGCAAGTGTCCCAGTTGCGTGTTCGCTCGTAACCACCCTCCGCCCTCTGATCCACAAGGAGGAAACACGTACACGATGGACAGATGCGATTGCAGGCTCCACAACCGACGCAGTTCTGCGTGACGTATGCCCACGCATCCTGGTCGCTTCCGAGCTCGTGCTTGTCGTAAGCAACGTCAACCGCATACTGAGCGTTCTGGCGCTCTACGGCCGCGGTCACCGATGCTCGGCTCCTGGTCCGTTCATCCGTGTGGTTCGAGTCGACCGGAGTGAAGAGATCGTCGCTCCCGTCAAGGAGCTTCTCGCCGGTCTCGGAACCCGTCGTGAGGATATATCCGGACTCAAGCGGAGAGATATTGAGATCGAACCCGTCCTCGGCGTAAGGCTTCCCCCCCATCATCGTACAGAAACAAGTTTCTTTCGCCGCGGTGCAGTCGACGGAGACGAGGATCGTGTTCCGTCGTTTCTCAATGTAGAACGGGTCGTCGTACTCCTCAGTGAAATGCTTGGTGCTCCAATAGACCTTGTCGAACTTCTCAAGACCCTCAAGATCACAGGCCCGTGGTCCAACGATTACCGTCGCTGGAGCCTCCACGCTTGCCTCGGGATCGCTGCTCGGGTATTTCGCGACCACCTCACGCGCATAGAAGAGGAACGTCTTCGGGGACTGCGCGGGGCACGCTCCGTGGAGCTCAACCTTGTCGGGAACCTCTTCCTTTACGAGCTCGTAATCGGGTGTCTCCGGACTGTTCATGATGTCGAACGTGACCGGGACATAGACCCTCCGGCTCTTGGCCCACCGTCCTATGAGCTTGAGGAGGTTCTCTCGTCCGATGAAGACTTCTTTCATCCTGGCAAGCCCTCTCGCTTGGAGTTCTCTCGCTGAATCCGGCAGGCTTGCACGTCCCGCCTTCCGGAGTGATGGATCTCTGTCTGCCTTAGTCCAGGCCGTGCCGCAACGCGTGCTGTGTACGCAATAGCTCCAACCGTGCGGTCTTTCTGAGCGTAAAGAAACCCCGTATCGCTCTCTATATAGAGGAATGCGATTTCGGGGTCCTTGTGTGCCACAGAAGTGGCTGGAACGCCCTAGCCGTTACCAGCAAGTAACAGTCAGTCCTTTCAACTGATTGTTGCTCGCGGGGCGAAACCTGTGCGCTCTCCGCCCGCGCCACGGAACAAAAATGGGCTCGTTATGGAGCCCCTATAGCTCAAGAGAGTTTAGCCTACCGGTGTGCGAAGTGTCAAGCGCAAAAGGGAGCGCGTGAAGCCTCTCTCTACTGCTTCGTCTCCATGAATCTGAGATCCAGCTGGCTCCCCCCGGCATCATCGTCGAGGACGTACTTCTTCACACCCGAGAGCACCGTCTCCATCGTCTCAAGCCAGAGCCTGGTGCGGATGGTGCTCCGCCCTTTCCGGTACTCCTCGACGAGCGCGAGGAAACGATCCGACTCGCCTCTCGCAGCGCTGACGAACTGAGTGCTGTCGCCGTGTGCGGCAATGACCAGCGCTGCCCCCTCACCACGGGCCATCGGTACGACGCGGTTGGCGTAGCCGTTGGCCTCCTGGATGATGCGGTTCTTGTCCTCACGGGCGCTCGCGACATCCCGGAAGGAATCGGCCACCTCACGCGGAGGATTCACCTCCTGAATGTGAGCCGCTACGAGTTCGATCCCTGTGCCGTATGAGTCCAGGATCTCCTGAGCTCCGGTCTTGACATGGCGCTCAAGCTCGAGCTTGCCGGTGGTCAGGACATCTTCGACCCTCATGGCCGCAACCTTCCCGGTCAGGACCGCCTCGCAGGTCTTTCTCACGAGCCAGTGCGGCTCCTCGGTTCCGAACAGGAACGCCGCCGGATCCTTCACAACGTATTGGATCAGGAGCTGCGCCTCAATGATGTTCTCGTCACCCGTGACAAATTGCGTCTCTCGTGATGTCGGGGCGAGCCCGCGTACCCGGTCGACGATCCTGTAGCCGACGCTCATCCGCTTGATGGATGTCGTCTGGGGAGTCGCAACCCTCTCCACGGGCCACGGGAGCCGGTAGTGAATGCCCGGCTGGATATTGGCGGAAATGAGGCTGCCGAAACGTGTGACCACCCCGCGCTCATCCGGCTGCACGACATATATGCCTGAGAGCACATACATCGCGAGGAGTCCGAGCGCGAAAAGCCACGCAAGCTTCTTGACCCGCGGGATACCGGCTCTCATATCGGTCCGTACGCTCGCCTCGTCGGCCCAGATGCCCCTGTTCTCGCCGGCTGTGTCCTGCTCGTAACTCACTGGCTACTTTCCCTTCCCGTCGAGGAGCTCCAGGAGCTCGGAGTCGGAGGAAAGAACGATCGTGGTCTTCTCATCCATGAACTTCTTGTACGACTCGAGGGTCCTCAAGAATCTGTAGAAATCCGGGTCCGTGCTGTGCGCCGAGCCGTAGATCCGCATCGCCGCGGCTTCACCTTGCCCGCGGATACTCTCCGCGTCGCGATACGCCTCAGCGAGGATCTCCTGTCGCTCCTTGTCGGCCGCGGCCCGTATCTTGATGGCCTCTTCCTCACCCTCGGAGCGGTAGCGCTTCGCCATCCGCTCGCGTTCAGCGCGCATGCGGTCGAAGACGCTCTGCTTGTTCTGCTCCGGGAAGGCGATCCGCTTCATCCGCACTTCGGCTACATCGATGCCGAAGTTCGCACGCGCCGTGGTGCGGCAACCGTCCGCCACGACTGCCATGATCTCGTCGATCTTCATCTCGTCGGCGTTGGTGGATATGAGCGCGTGCAGCGGGTACTGTCCGAGTGCCGCACCCATCTCCGACGCCACGATATCGGCCATCCGAACCTCGGCCCCTGCTCTGTCGGCCACTGTCTCGAGGAAGCGCTTCGGATCTGCGATCCGCCACGCGACGAAGGCATCCGCGACTATATTCTTCTTATCGTTTGTCAGGAACTCCGTCGGTTTCGGGTCGTAGACTTGGAGTCGCTTGTCAAAGAAACATACTGCCTGTATGGGCTGCGGCAGCTTCCAGTAGAGTCCGGCGCTCTCTATGACAGCAACGGGCCTGCCGAACTGCGTAACGATGGCCGTCCTTGTCTCATCCACAATGAAGGCGCTCGTTCGCGCTATCAAGATCAGTACGATGATGATAGCCAGTGTGTAGTATCGTCGTTTCATTGCCTAGTCCTCCAACGGAACTCTCGCACTCAGCTTCTGGTCGTAGATCCTGATATCGTATCCCTTGAGCTTGAGATCCGAACTCACAATATACTTTTCTTTCCCTTGAAGCAGGCTCTCCATCGTCTCGATGTAGAGTCTGATCTCGGTAACCGTTCGCGCCCTCTTGTACTGTGCCGCCATCGCCCTGAACCTGTCGGCATCACCCACCGCTCTGTTCTGGAGTGCGTGGCTGTATCCTCCGGCTTCAAGTAGCGACGCCTCGGCCTCTCCACGAGCCCGCGGGACAGTCTGGTTCGTATAGCCGTATGCCTCATTTATGATGCGGTTCCTGTCCTCACGTGCGCTGGAGACATCTCGGAATGCCGGGACGACTTCGAGGGGCGGGTGCATATCCTGCATGCGGACACTCATCACTTCGACGCCCGTTGCTGACGCGTCCAGAAGTCCCTGCACGGCCTCGCGTAACGACTCCTCGAACTCGCCGCGCTGCCCGGTCAGGATGTCGTCTATGGCAAGAGCCCCGCACTTTCTTGATATCACAGATTCCGTGACGAAGCGAATGTACTGCTCCTGCTCTGCGACGTTGAAGATGTAGTCGCCGACCTCAGAGACCCGGTAGAAAACGACAACGTTCATGTCGACGATATTCTCATCGCCCGTGAGTCTCAGCGCTTCCTCGGGTATCTTCTCGTAGGTCCCCGCCGCGTGGCGACTCTCCCACAGCGTTGCGTAGAACTCCTCCGCGACACGTGTCACCGCTCGCGGCTCTTCGCGGGTGCGGAAGCCTATCTCCACACGTCGGACCTTCGGAATCTCCACGCGAACAACCTGGTCGACGGGCCACGGCGCCTTGACGTGCGCACCCGGACCGAGCGTACTATCGAGGGCGCTGCCGAAGCGCATCACGACACCCTGCCGCCCCGGTCCGATGAACACGAGCGAGGTCGAGAGCCACGCGAGAACGATAATCCATATCCCCGAGCGGAGCATGCGCCGGCGGTTGCTCGGCTTTGTGACAGTACCCCAACAGTGCCGCCAACGGTCGGCCCATCCTGTCCGCTCCAACGCGCCGGCGACAACGTCTACGTGCAGTGCCTCGGCAAGTTTCGCGAAGCCCGTCGTGTCCGTCGTCGTGCCGGCCTTGAGCCCCGCGATCGAGGCGGAGAGTATCTCAACACCCGATCCGACAATAAAGACACCGACAACCACGGCGGCGATGTGGTCAAGCCCGATTCCGATGGCATGACCCATGAGACCTATGACAACCGCGACGCTCGTGAGCATGTCCATGCGGGAGTGGTACCCATCGGCAATGAGGCTCACACTGCTGGTTTCTCTACCAACATAGAGTTTGTACTGTGCCGCGAAGTAGGAGATGAGGGCGGCAGCCAGGCTGCCCACGATGGCTATCGGGAGGTTGCGTATCTGAGAGGATGCCACCGCCGAGACCTTCTGGAAGATCCCGACCGCGGCCCAGAAGATCAGTGCGGCTATGGTTATGCCAATGACATTCTCAACGACGACCAGGTTTCCTCGCCCGCCGCGCCGCGAGATTCTGGCGCCTGCCCAGACCAAGCCGGAGGCGCCCACGTCGGACCCCGAGTGCCACGCATCCGCCACGAGCGCGAGACTCCCGGAGATGAATGCCAGTGTCAGTTTGAGTATGACCAGACCGATGTTGATCCCTATGGATATCAACGCGGTCCGTTCGACCCTGTCCAAGCCTCGCCTCCTCGCCCGGCAAACTACCCGCCGGCAAGGACACGGGTCAGAGAATGCCGCGTGCTAGTCATCGGTGACTACGCGCGCTACACCCGCGACCCTGTCCCCGGAGTTCAGGTTTATCACCTTCACTCCCTGCGTGTTGCGTCCAATCAGCGAAATCCCGCCGACGGGAAGGCGAATCATGATTCCGTTCGCTGTCATTATCATGACATGGTCGGTCTCATTGACGACATGGACCGCCACGACAGAACCATTCCGCTTGCTAGCCTTGATCGATATGACCCCTTTGCCACCGCGCTTGATAACGCGGTAGTCCGAGATCTTCGTTCTTTTTCCATAGCCGTTCTCGGTGATCGAGAGAACGGTTCCCGCCTCACCAACGACGACGGCCATGGACACGACCTCGTCGCCCTTCTCGAGCAGTGTACCACGCACACCGCGCGCTGCGCGACCCATCTCGCGCACGTCGCTCTCGCGGAAGCGGATGGCTTTCCCGAGCCTCTTCGTCAGGAAGATATCGTGGTTGCCGTCTGTCACTGCGGTATCGATGAGCTCGTCTCCGGTATCGATGTTCATCGCCCGAATGCCGCCTCGCCTCGGATGTGAGAAGGCCGACAGGCGAGTCTTTTTCACCACGCCGTTCCGGGACGCCATGATAACGAAATGGTCGTCGTCAAACTCCCTGACTGGCAGGAAGGCGCGAATATGCTCGCCCTTGCCGAGTTCCAGGATGTTCACGATCGCCTTGCCTTTCGCCGCGCGGCCGGCCTGTGGAATCTCGTGTACCCTGAGCCAGTGACAGTGACCGGACTGCGTGAAGAAGAGGATGTAGTCGTGTGTTGAAGCGATGAACATGTGCTCGACGAAGTCATCCTCTTTCGTCCCCATCCCGGCAACGCCCTTCCCGCCACGCCGTTGCCTGCGGTACGTGCCGACAGGAAGACGCTTGATGTAGCCGGAGTGCGATATCGAGATGGCCATGTCCTCTTCGGCGATCAGATCCTCTATCGTGAAGTCGGTCGTCGCATCTACTATCTCTGTCCGGCGCTCGTCGCCGTATGCCTCGACGGCCGCGTCCAGATCCTCCTGGACTATCCCAAGCACCTTCGTACGGCTCTCGAGAATACTTTGCAGCGTCGCGATGAGTTTGATGATCTCCTTGTACTCGTCTTCGATCTTCTTCCTCTGAAGGCCCGTGAGCCGCTGAAGCCGCATGTCGAGAATAGCCTGCGCCTGGATCTCCGAGAGCTTGAACTTCTTCATGAGACCCGACCGCGCAGTATCCACATCCTTCGAAGCTCTGATGAGTTTGATGATCTCATCGATGTGGTCGAGCGCTTTCCTCAGCCCCTCAAGGATGTGCGCTCGGGCTTCGGCCTTCGCGAGATCAAACTTGGTGCGACGGACGATGACGATCTCTCGATGCTCGATAAACGCATCGATCATCTCCCGAAGCGTCATGACTTTCGGCTCACCGTCTTTGAGCGCAAGGAGGATTGTGCCGAACGTTGTCTGCATCTGTGTATGCTTGTAGAGCTGGTTCAGGATCACGGCCGCTATCGTGTCGCGCTTGAGGTCTATGACGATGCGCATGCCGTCACGATCCGACTCATCCCTGATGTCGCGGATGCCATCAATCTTGCCGCTCCTGACAAGGTTCGCCATCGCCTCGATCAGATTCGACTTGTTCACCTGGAACGGGACTTCGGTGACGATGATGCTCTCCGCACCATTCTGATGCGTTTCGATATTCGCCCGCGCACGGACGATTATCCTGCCGCGCCCGGTCGTGTAGGCGTCGCGTATCCCGGCACGACCGAAGATAATCCCACCGGTGGGAAAGTCCGGCCCTTCGACGATCTTGAAGAGCTCCGTGTCGGGAATGGAGGAATCTTTCATCACGAGACTGATCGCGCCGGCCAGTTCCGTGAGATTGTGTGGAGGAATGTTCGTCGCCATGCCGACGGCGATGCCGGATGCTCCGTTCATGAGGAGGTTTGGCAGGCGCGCGGGAAGCACGACAGGCTCTTCCCGCGTCTCGTCGTAGTTCGGAACGAAGTCTACGGTGTCCTTCTTGAGGTCGGCTAACAGGTCTTCGGCCGTCCGCCGGAGGCGCGCCTCCGTGTATCGCTCCGCTGCCGCCCTGTCTCCATCGATCGAGCCGAAGTTGCCCTGGCCCTCGACGAGCATGTATCGAAGCGAGAAGTCCTGAGCCATCCGGACCATCGCGTCGTAGACGGCCGTCGTCCCGTGCGGGTGGTAATTGCCGGTAACGTCGCCGGAGATCTTGGCGGACTTTCTGTGGGGCTTGTTGTGCGCAAGGCCCAACTCGTCCATCGCCACGAGGATGCGTCTCTGTACCGGCTTGAGCCCATCCCTGACATCGGGCAGGGCGCGCGACACTATCACGCTCATCGCGTAGGCGATGTACGACTTCTTCATCTCGTCTTCTATGATGACAGGAAGTATGCGTTCGGTCTGTTGTGCCATCCGTCCCTCGTGAAGTCTATACGTCCAGGTTCTGCACCAGTTTCGCGTGCGTCTCTATGAACTTCCGTCTCGGCTCTACAGCTTCTCCCATCAGAATATCAAAGACCCGGTCGGCCTCTGCCGCGTTCTCGATTCCGACGCGATACATCACCCGCCGCTCCGGGTCCATCGTGGTCTCCCAGAGCTGGTCCGGGTTCATCTCACCGAGGCCCTTGAAGCGCTGGATGTGAGCACCCTCGCGTCCGACGCGTTTCAGAACCTTTGCCAGCTCTTTCTCGTTGTAGATGTAGTGCTCCTCCTTGCCCTTCTTGACCCTGTAGAGCGGAGGCTGCGCAATGTAGACGTGACCGTTCTCAATGAGCTCCGGCATGAAGCGGTAGAAGAAAGTCAGAAGCAGCGTCCGGATGTGCGATCCGTCGACATCAGCATCAGTCATTATTATCGTCCTGCCGTACCGGAGCTTTGCCAGGTCGAACCCGTCCGTCGCTCCGTCCTCGCTCGACGCCCCGACGCCGGTTCCGAGAGCCATAACGATGGTTCCGATCGCGTCGTTGCTGAAGACCTTGTCAATTCGCGCCTTCAGCACGTTGAGGATCTTCCCTCTCAATGGGAGGATCGCCTGGAAACGCCGATCGCGACCCATCTTCGCTGAACCGCCCGCGGAGTCTCCCTCGACAAGGTATATCTCGCAGTGTTCCGGGTCGGTGATCGAGCAGTCGGCGAGTTTGCCTGGAAGCGAGCCGCTCTCGAGAGCCGTTTTTCTGCGAGCGAGGTCGCGCGCTTTCCGCGCGGCCGTCCGCGCCTGGAAAGCCGACACTGCTTTGTTGATTATCTTCTTGGCAACCGTGGGGGTCTCCTCGAAGAACTCCGACAGCCCCTCCCCCACAACCGAGGCGACGAGACCCTTGATCTCGCTGTTACCGAGCTTGGTCTTCGTCTGTCCCTCGAACTGCGGCTCCTTGACCTTAACGCTTATCACTGCGGCAAGACCCTCGAGGCAATCATCGCCCTGCACGGCTTTGCCGTTTTTCCCGAAGAGGTTGTTCTTCTCTCCGTACGTATTGATGGTCCTCGTCAGAGCCTGTTTGAATCCCGTCAGGTGCGTTCCACCCTCGACCGTGTTGATGTTGTTCGCGTATGAAAAGATGCTCGATCCGTAGGAGTCGTTGTACTGGAACGCTACCTCTACTACGGTATCGTCCCGTGTTCTCTCGAAGTGAACAACCTTCGAATGTATCGTCGAGTGGTTCTCGTTGATGTGTTTGACAAAATCCCTTAGACCGTCCTTGTACCGGAACTCGAGCTTCTCGCCCGACCGCGCGTCGCGCACAACGATAGCGAGTCCGGCGTTCAGGAACGCGAGCTCCCGACAGCGATTGGCAACTATCTCAATATCGAAGGTGAGATCCTCAAACACCTCGCCGTCAGGGTAGAACGTTGTCTTGTTGCCGCTCTTCTTTCTCTTCCCGATCGGTTTGACCTTGCCGTCGGGCACTCCGCGCGTGTAGCTCTGCCCATAGAGGATTCCATCGCGACAGACCTCGACAATGCATCGCTCGGAGAGCGCGTTGACAACCGAGACACCGACGCCGTGAAGACCGCCGGACACCTTATAGGATGACTTATCGAACTTGCCGCCCGCGTGGAGAACGGTCATGACGACCTCGAGGGCCGACTTGTTCTGGGTTGGGTGCTTGTCGACAGGAATGCCTCGACCATTATCCTCGACCGTGACGCTGCCGTCTTTGTTTATCGAGACGTCTATCTTGTTGCAGAACCCCGCCATCGCCTCGTCGATCGAGTTGTCGACAACCTCATAGACGAGGTGATGAAGGCCGCGCCGCCCCGTGTCGCCGATGTACATGGCCGGTCGCTTGCGGACAGCCTCGAGGCCCTTCAGAACCTGGATGTGTTTTGCGTCATATCCGCCACCGGCGGGTTTCTTGACCGAGGCCTTCCTGGTCGCAGCCTTGGGGGTCGTCTTGGCGGTCGCCCTTGCTGTAGAGCGCGCTGCCGATCTTTTCTTCCCGACCGCGTTCGACGACGCCGGCTTCTTCCTCTTGGGCGCGGCCGGCGTAGCCGTTGCTTTCTTCTTAGCCGCGGCGCGCGCAGCCGTTGTCTTCTTCTTAGCCGCGCTCGGCGCAGCCGTTGCTTTCTTCTTACTCTTCGCCATCTTCCTCGTCTTTTCCGCGGTGGCTGATGGTGGAGTCATGTGGAGTGGAACCTCCAAGCACAAAATGCACGTGTTCGATGGCCTGCCTGCCGACCCGTCTATTAACCTCGCGCAGGATCCGTCGCTTCATGAGCGAGAGCTCCTGCGACCAGACAGAACTGTCCACTTCTACAAACAGACGCCCCCCGGAGACCTTCAGAGCCCGCGCATGCTCGGCGACTCTCGGCCCGACGATCTCGGGCCATTCAGTCACCGCCCTCTGCTCGGACATCTTCTTCGCCAGACCCAGATCGTTGATGACGTCCTGCAGAACCTTGCCGATCAGCTCTGCCCGCCTCACTCTCTAACAACCTCCCCCGCCTCGACGCCGAAGCAAGTACTTCTCTTGCGGACTTGTTCCGGCAGGCGCCCCGTCGACGTCATGAGGGCCTGACCAAACTCCTCTGCGAATTCCACGAGCGCCCCAGCCCTCGCTTCGTCCAACTCGGAGAGAATGTCATCGAGAAGGACTATCACACCCTGCCCGTTCTGGTCGAGCGCCGCTGCTTCGCCCAGCTTGAGCGCGATCGCCGCTGTGCGATGTTGGCCTTGAGAACCGAACGATCTCAGCACGCGCCCGTTGAGTCTAACCTCGAGGTCGTCCCGGTGTGGACCCAGAAGAGTGAATCCGCGCCTCTTTTCGTCCTCGGAGATCCGACTCAGCGCCTCCCGAAAAGTCTCTTCGATATCGGCCGCCGGATGCACTGCGTTCTCGTCGCCCCTTGCCGAAAGCACTGTGCCGCGGTAGCTGAGCTCCAGAGCATCCACCGTTGAGATGCGGGAATGCGCGCGCGACACACTGCTTGTGAAAAGCGGAAGGAAGGCAAGTCGTGCCGCTATCACCTTGCTTCCGTACTTCACCAGCCGGTCCGTCCACACTTCAACAATCCGGTCGGACTCCTCATCCGGCGACCACGCGAGAAGCGCCTCGTTTCTCTGCCTCAGCGCCCGGCGATAGTCGGCCAGCGCTGTCAGGTATCCGGCGTCGAGCTGGCAGAGCGTCATATCGAGAAGTCGTCTTCGCTCCGCCGGCCCACCCTTTGTGATCCACGTATCCTCTGGACTGAACCACGCAACGCGGAGAACACCAACAAGGTCCGACAGCTTCATCAGGCATTCACCTGCGACCCGAACCTCTTTCCCTTCCGACCGCGTGAACCGAAGCACAATCCCTACGGACGTCTCGCCGGATCTCGCCTCTCCCCCCACACCGAAGCCGCGTTCTCCCCACTTCACCACCTCGGCATCGCTGCTTCCCCTGAGCGACCGCGCTACTGCAAGATACGACACCGCCTCAAGAATGCTCGTCTTGCCCGAGCCGTTCGAACCATGGAAGAGGTTCAGTCCGCTGTCGAGTTCAACTTCCAGGCGACCATAGTTTCGAAAGTTCTCGAGCCGCAGCGTTTGGAGCCATATCCGGTTGCCCTTGTCCGGCGTTTCCACGTCCGTGGCTAGGTCGACAGCCTGAGCGGCATAAGGAGACACAGATGCTCCTCTCCCTCGACAGGCTCTGCCGTGCTCACGACTGCCGCCCCCACGGGGCTTCCGAGAACGAAACGCACGTTGTCTCCGTCCAGGTGTTTGAGCACATCGAGAAGGTAGTTGGCGTTGTAGCCAACTTCCATCTTCTCGGCGTCAAACTTCGCCGCGATTTCTTCCTTCGCCTCTCCCACATCAGGAGTTGATACAACCAGCTCGACCTTCGTTTTCATGAGACCAAGCTTCACCTGGTGAGTAAGGGCATCAGACAAGACCGCAACCCGCCTGACGGCGCTCCCAAGCTCCTCGCGTCCAATCACGAGGTTCTTCTTGTTGTCCTTTGGGATTACCTGGCTGTAGTTGGGAAAGGGTCCTTCGAGAAGGCGCGAGTTGATAATGGTGTCACCGACGAAGAAGACGACATGGTTCTCCTGCACTGCGACCTTCACCGTCTCCCCCGACTCGGTGCCGATGATCCTCGTCGCGTGAGCGAGTGCCTTCGGTGGAATGATTACATCTGCTCCCTCGATTTTCGCAAAGTCACCTGTCACCTTGAAAGTAGAGAGTCGGTGACCGTCGGTCGCCGTCATGCCCATTGCCTTCGCCGTGAACTCCCAGTATGCGCCATTGAGCGACGGCCGCGTCTCATCCTTGCAGATGCAGAAGCTCACCTTGTCGACCATGCGAACGAAAAGCTCCGCGTCCACATCGAAGGCGGCCGAGAGGTCGCTCTCCGGCAGCTTCGGGAACTCCTCCGTCGGAATGCCCACAATCCTGAACCTGCCCTTGCCCGACTTGATGGCGATCTCCTCGCCGTCGACACTAATGGTGACGTTGGCCTCACCAAGCGCTCTCACGATCTCAGAGAACCGCTTGGCCGGCAGCGTTATTCCCCCACCTTTCTCGACGTCGGCTTCGATTTTCGTGGTCACGGTCATGTCGAGATCGGTCGCCGTGAGCGAGATGGTCCTGGATTTCTCATCGGCTTCCAGAAGGAAGTTCGCGAGGATCGGAAGGGTCGTCTTTGGCGAGACGACGGCCAACACTCTCTGGATCGCCTTCTCCAGGTTCTGGCGGGCGATGGAGAACCTCATGAGCAACCTCCAAAGAAGGGACTGGCTGATTGTTGTGGAAGGATTACTGTTCGCGTGTTCAGAAGGCACAATCAGCCGTCCCAAAGACGGCTCCGCCTTCGACGTCATTATAGAAACGGAAACGCTGACCCGCAAGGCAAATCGCTCGTTCGCGCACGTCTCCAACTCGCGTCCACACCAATGACAACGCGGACGCTAAGGGGATGCCGGAACGAAGCGGACAGCCTCTCCCCCGCCGGCTGCGAGATGGACCTCAAGCGTGTCGGTGGTGTCAACCGTCAGCGTCCGTATCTCGTAGCTCTGCGGGTTGGTCAGCCAGTCGGCGTCACGTCCGTCGGCGTACACGGTCGCAACGTACGTGACTCCACGCTCCAGGAAATCCAGAGCGAACGCAAACGTCCGCGGATCCTCATCCGTAATGCTCCCCAGAAACCACTCTTGGCCGCGCCTTCTGACTATGGTCACGTGATCTCCGATCGCGGCATCGAGCACGCGGGTCTCATCCCAGTCGCAGGGCACTGCCTGTATGAATGCGAAGGCAGGGTGATTCTTATAGTTCTCGATGAGGTCGGCCGCCATCTGAAGAGGGCTCTCCAGCACGACATAGAGCGCGAGCTGCTTCGCCAGCGTAGTGTGAACTCTGTTGTCCGGTTTGTACTTGTTGAATGTGATGTCAAATATCCCCGGGGTGTAATCCAGAGGTCCGGCGAGCATCCGAGTGAACGGGAGAATGGTCGTGTGCTCCGGAGGATTGCCGTCGCTCCATGCGTTGTACTCCATCCCTCTTACGCCTTCACGCGTCATCATGTTCGGCCACGTGCGGCGGATTCCCGTCGGCTTGATCGGCTCATGAACGTCCAGCATGATGTGGTGCTCCGCGGCCTTTCGAACGATGCTTCTGTAGTGCCGCACCATCCACTGTCCGTGATGGTGCTGTCCTCGGGGGAATATGCCGCCCGCGTAGCCGGTCTTGACCGCTCGTATTCCCAAGCGCTCGTAGAGGGCGAACGCCTCTTCGACGCGATCTTCGTATGTGGGAATATCTCCTCCGGTCTCGTGGTGTCCGATGAGTGCCACTCCCTTCTCCCCGGCATACGCGGCCAGTCCCTCGAGATCGAAGTCCGGATACGGTGTCGTGTAATCGAACGCCCCGGCACTCCCCCACCTCTCCCACCCGGTGTTCCACCCCTCGACCAGGACGCCCCCGATACCGTGCTCGGCCGCGAAATCTATCATCTTCCTCGTGTTCGCCGATGTTGCCCCGTGATTCTCCCCTTGATGCCACGTATCCTTGCCGATGTGCATGCCCCACCAGATCCCGACGTACTTCATCGGCTCAATCCACGAGTGATCTCCCACGGCACACGGCTCATTCAGGTTCTCTATGATGTGGGACTCGACGAGGCCACCCGGGGTGTCTGAGATCTGGATGGTCCTCCAGGGTGTGACGAGCGGAGCCTCTCCTCTGACCTTGATGCCGTCCGGCCACGGCACGAGGTCGCACTCGAGAACGAACCCCACGGGCGACTTCCGGAGCGTCATCCCCGCGTAGTCGGTGAGGTTTGCCTCGTGGATACTCACGTAGAGGCCTTCCTCTGTGCGCATCGTAACAGGAGTCGCTACGGCCTCCACATCCACCAGGCGAGTCTGTCTGTAGGTGTGCTCGTAGCTGTCGAAATCAGCCGGAATCCACCACGTGGTGTGATTACCTGTGAGGCGGAATTCCGTCTCCTCGGACACCATCTCAAACGACCTGAATCCCTCCTGGTCGGGGACGAAACATCGGAGCGCGACACCGTCGTTGTATGCACGAATGATCACGTCCACGGTGAGGCCGCTCCCTTTCACAAGTGTCGCAGTAACCTCGTGACAACGGTTCTCGATGAGTGCATCCGATCCCCACACCGGCTCCCAGAACTCGTCTACTTGTCGCTCGGTCACCCCGAGAGCAGTGAACCCTCTGTTAAGGGGCTCACGTTCCACGAAGAGGAAACCGAGCCTCGAATCATCGACGATCGTTCGGCCATCTCGTGTCACCGAGTAGCTCGCTCGTCCGTTGACTACCGCGAGCTGTATCGCAGTTCTTCCATCCGGAGATAGAGCGGTCATGCCATCCTTCCCCACCGCAAGCTTGGCGACAGTGCACAAGGCAAGTGTTACGCAGAGCGTTGACAGAACACATGCTCGCATCGACGTCTCTCCTGGTTCGTGTGTGATCCGGACTCCGGCGATCTGACGAGTTCTCCACACAGGTACTTCTCTACTCCTTCATAATATAGAAGAATAGCATTAGTAGTAGGGGCTGTGGATATGTTGACAACCAGTCCGTTTCACGTTGGTGACAGAATGTGATGCCCACGGTTCCGTCACCTTGCACGACGTCGTGCTTCCCAAACGATGTGGATGCGACTCTGGATAATAGCCACACATCTCAACACGTGTCACCAGGCAGGTCGCGCCGTGGATGTCTGTCCACATTTCACAACGTCTTGTCCACAGCCTGAAGGACGCAAATGTGGAAGGCGGCAGCGGGGTCAGCGCACGATGATGTCCAGGGGGGTTGAGGGGGCTACACCTTGAGCAGACGCTTGAGGTTTTCGACGTCTCGCTGAACCTGTCCACTCTTCTCCATCTCGCCGCTGATCTTTCGGTGTGCGTGAAGCACGGTCGTGTGGTCGCGGCCGCCGAATTGCTCACCCACCTGCGCGAGAGACATGTGAGTGAGCTCGCGAGCAAGGAACATCGCAACCTGACGAGCCAGAGCAATCTGGCTCGCCCTTCCGCGAGCCTTCATCTTCTCAACAGGAACGCCGTACGTCTCCGCGACCGCCTGCTGGATGCGCGCGACGGATACCGGGCCGCGCGGTTTCCCGAGAAAGGCCGACAGCACCTCCTTGGTGAGCTCGACCGTTATTTCGCTTCCGGTAAGACTGGAGAAAGCCAGGAGTCGCACTAGGGAACCTTCGAGCTCGCGGATGTTGGTCGTGACGCTGTCTGCTATGAGGTGAATCACCTCATTCGGGATGGAGATCCCATCGAGCTCGGCCTTCCTGTTGAGGATGGCGATTCGCGTCTCGAGGTCGGGCGCCTGGACGTCCGTCACGAGCCCTGACTCGAATCGCGAAACCAACCGTTCCTCGAGGGTCGCGATCTGTTTCGGAGGCCTGTCGCTCGTCAGGACGATCTGCTTGTGAGCGAGGTAGAGAGCGTTGAATGTGTGGAAGAACTCCTCCTGCGTACTCTCCTTGCCGGCCAGGAACTGAATGTCGTCGATCAGGAGAAGATCCTTGCTGCGGTATTTGTCGCGGAATTCCAAGGTCGTATTTCTCTGTATCGACACAATGAGCTCGTTCATGAATGTCTCGGATGAGACATAGTGAACCGACATCTGGGGTCTGTGTTCCTGGACGTAGTCTCCGATCGCGTGCATTAGATGGGTCTTGCCAAGTCCTACACCACCATATATAAATAGTGGGTTATACGTGGTTCCGGGGGCCTCTGCTACCGCCATGGATGCGGCCTGGGCGAAGCGATTCCCGCCGCCCACAACGAAAGTGGAGAATGTGTATCGCGGGTTGAGCGGACAGCGATCGGGGGCGGCCGTGGTCAACGGCGGCGGCGCAGGCCTACGTCTCGAGACGGGTTCGTACTCATCCGGTCGTCTGTGAGCGACGTGGAATTCTGCCCTAAGTGGTGATGCTGCGTGCTCTTCGAGGGCCGCTAGGATGAGGGAGAGGTAGTGTTCCTCGAGCCAGTCGGCAAAGAAGCGGTTGGGGACCTCGATCTTGAGGACATCCTCTGTGAGCTCAACACCGCGCGTGGGTTCGAACCAGGTGCGGAAGCTCTGGTTCTCGGTCGCGGAGCGGATTGTCTCGAGGCAGTGGGCCCACAGATCAGAGGCAGAGAGAGTTGTTCGCATGTTGTCCACGTGCTGTTGACGAGTTATCCACAGATGCCGAAAAGCAGAGCTTGTCGATGTTTACGCGCCGCCGGAGACAGAATGCGGAGAAAACACGTGACAATCTTATCGACAACACAACACCCAATTGTGGATAATTCGATAACCGCTTGTCTGCTATGTGGTTAGAGTGTCACGATCTCAGTCGGTGTGGTGTCTCCCGTTCGCGAACGCTCCTGAGGTCGCACGGATCGGTATCTGCTGCTTGTGAACCCACATCCCGGAAGGAGACTTATCAACCGAGGCTGTGGTGAGGCGCATGCTAGCACGGAGGCAAAAGAAGGGCAAGCACTTTCTTGGTGGAGGACGGACTTTTTCCACAAGGGGTGTAAGATGTTGTGGGACACGGTGTTGACTGGAACGACCGAGGGACGAAGAATAGGGGAACGCGGCGAGGGGCGAATGCCGGACAGGAGGGCAACAGGATGGGCAGGAAGCATTGCAGAGCGCGGGGAGCTGCACGGAAGCACCGCAGAGGCACAGGGGCTAGGGAAGAACGGAATGCAGAGTGTCCCTGGCGAAACGGAGGACCAAGGAGGGCGACGGAAAGGGTTGGGGTCTGAGGCACGACCTGCTGACAAGTGGTACGTGCATGAGGGGATACGGATGTGGGTGCCGCGCCCGCTTCGATTGGCTTGAGATGTGGAGAATCGCCTTGACAAGGGCGGCAGAGAACAGTAGACTTCAACGTTTAGATGCAGTCAGACGACACTCAAGCATGAACGTACAGAGGGTACCATGAAGCGAACCTACCAGCCGAAGAAGCGCAAAGGCAAGAGGAAGCACGGGTTTCTCGCGCGGAGTTCCACTCCGGAAGGACGGCGTGTTCTGGCCCGTCGTCGTTCAAAGGGCAGGAAGAGGTTGACAACCCGGTAGGTGCGCTTTGTCGTCCAACACGCTGCCCAGAAGTCGGATCATCCGGAGGCGCCGGCTTCTATTGTATGCGATGCGCGCAGGAAACGTGGTGCGGACACCCTACTTCAGACTGCACTACGAGAGAGGTGTGGGGCCGCCCGGAGTGGCTTTCCTGGCGGGTAAACGAGTCGGAGGAGCGGTAAGAAGAAACCGCGCCAGGAGGGTTCTTCGGGAAGTCTTCAGAACCAGTGGAGTGGATCTGGCTGGAGTTAAGACCCTCGTCTTCGTGGCTACGGACAAGACAGGCGGAGCGCCGCACACCGACATCGCCGACGCGCTGAATGCCGCCCTTCGACGCGCCTCCGACAAGACAGGCTGAAGCGGGAAAACAAAGGCCGCGAGTGCGGCCATAGGTTGTCGGTTCGATGCGGATTATCAGACCTTCAAGTGGGAGACCCCTGGTTCTCACCAGAGCGCTGGTGATAGTCGTACGGGCATACCAGCGCCTCATATCTCCCGTTTTCCCCGCGAGCTGTCGCTACACC
>JAUWBY010000222.1 GCA_030609605.1 Candidatus Eiseniibacteriota bacterium | reverse complement strand
CGAGACACGCGGGTGACGGGCCTCAGTATGGGGTGGTGCTCGTCTAGGGGAGAGGCCGATGCCCGGCCGCCCCGCGGCCGACACTCGGGGGAATGCCATGAAGAATACAATCACACTGAATGTGAACGGCGAGGGGCGAAGCGTCGACGTCGAGCCGAACGAGACCCTTCTCGAAGTTCTCCGTGAGAGACTCGGGATCAAGAGCCCGAAGATCGGCTGCGAGAGGGGAGACTGCGGAAGCTGCACGGTTCTGCTTGACGGAAGAAGCGTCAGGAGCTGCCTGATCCTCGCGGTCGAGGCTGACGGTCACGACATCGTGACCATCGAGGGGCTCTCAAAGAACGGACCGACGGAACTCCAGCAGGCTTTCATCGACAACAACTCGTTCCAGTGCGGATTCTGCGCCCCCGGCGTCGTGCTCGCTGTCACCGAGCTTCTGGCCGGGAACCCGAGCCCGACGGAGGACGAGGTCAAGGAGGCCATCTCCGGAAACCTCTGCAGGTGCACTGGGTACGAGCCGATCGTCAAGGCCGTGCTCGAGGTGAGTGGAAAGGGTGGAGGGAGGCAGAATGGCTGAGCTCAGGTATGTTGGGAGCGGGAAGCTGAGGCAGCAACGCCGCGGTACACCCCCCCACGAGGAGAGCACAGTATGAGCGGATTCGTGCCCGTCTTCAAGATCACCAATTCGATTGCCGGTGCACTCACGCAAATAGAGCGGGCACGTGGTTTCCTGGAAGCAGCGAAGTTGTCTGAGGAATGGATCGGACGGATGCGTGACCGCGCACTTGTCCTCGAGGCGCATCACACGACGCACATCGAGGGCACACATCTGACACTTGAGCAGTCGGAGCTCATCCTGTCGGGTCAGCCGGTTCCCGGGGCAGATCCAGATGACGCTCAGGAGCTCTTGAACTACCGGAAGGCCTTCTCACTTGTTGCGGACTACCTGGACAGTGGAGATCCAGTAACTGAGGCGCTGATAAGAGGGATCCACAAGCGCTTGGTTGATGGCGTCCGCGGGGGCTCTG
Source organism: Candidatus Eiseniibacteriota bacterium (assembly GCA_030609605.1). Classification (GTDB taxonomy): domain Bacteria; phylum Joyebacterota; class Joyebacteria; order Joyebacterales; family Joyebacteraceae; genus Joyebacterum. The sequence goes on along the minus strand of JAUWBY010000222.1, from coordinate 3,131 downwards.
CCGCTCCCGGACAGTACCGGGAGGTCCAGAACTACATTGTAAACTCTATGACCGGCGACGTCATCTACACCCCACCTCCGGCCCATGATGTGCCTGCGATGATGGCCGATCTTATGGTGTGGATTCAGAACGAACAGGAATCACATCCGGTCCTCGTGGCGGGCATCGCTCAGTTCCAGCTCGTGCACATCCATCCGTTCCTTGATGGCAATGGGCGTACTGCACGTCTGCTTTCAACGCTCTGTCTCTACAGGACAGGCTATGATTTCAAGCGGCTCTTCGCGATCAGCGAGTACTATGATCGGAATCGCCCTGGCTACTACTCCGCCATCCAGAGTGTTCGTGAGAGCGACATGAACATGACACAGTGGCTAGAGTACTTCGCCGAGGGGCTGGCCACGCAGATGCGAGAGGTGCGGGACCGCGGTGAACGTGTGATCAGGTTGGACATGATGGTTCGGAGCCGAGGGCTGTCGGATCGACAAGGGGAGGCTCTGGAGTATGTCTTGGAGCACGGGACACTGGTGATTCGTGATTTCGAGGCTCTTCGTCCCGATGTCTCACGACGGTCGCTCGAGCGAGACCTCAAGGTCTTGGTTGAGAAGAAACTGCTGGCTCGTGAAGGTGCGGCGGATAGGGTGCTCTATCGACTTGTCGAAAAGGATGAGTGAACCTGCGACAGAACTCGCGACAGACTCGCGACACTGCTTGCGACACATGATCCCGTGATCCTCCCCAATGGCGACCACGGTCAGGCACTCTGAGGATACTGCCATGGAAGAACTGAAGTATATTGGGAAGCCCGCGACCAGGATCGACGGGCTCGAGAAAGTGACCGGCGCTGCCACGTTCGTCGATGATATCGACTTCGGGCCCGATCTTCTGCACGCCGTCATCGTGGAAAGCCCCCATGCGCACGCCCTCATCAAGGGCATCGATACGGCCGAGGCCGAGGCTGTGCCCGGCGTGCTGAAGGTTGTGACGGGCAAGGATTTTCCATACAAGTTCGGGCTCTACATGAAGGACCGCTACATCCTCGCGCAGGACCGGGTACGGTTCGTTGGTGAACAGGTGGCGGGTGTCATTGCGCGTGATCTGAAGACGGCGATGCGCGCTGCGAAGCTCGTCGTGGTGACCTACGAGAAGCTCCCACCGATCTTTGATCCCGCAGAGGCGATCAAGGACGGCGCAGATCTTGTTCATCCTGACCTCTTCGACTACGAGCGGGTGCCGTGGTTCTTCCCTAGGAAGGACACGAACATCGCGCACTTGCGGAAGACAAGGAAGGGCGATGTCGAGAAGGGATTCGCGGAGGCGGATGTCATTCTCGAGGACACGTACACTGTCCCGCGCTACGCGCACTGCGCGATAGAACCACATGTGGCGGTCGGGCTCTACGATCTCTCCGGCAGGCTGACGCTGTGGTCGGCGTCGCAGTCCCCGCACACACAGCGCGATGTCTTCGCCTCGACCCTTGCGCCCCTGGGTCTCACGCACAAGGACGTTCGCGTGGTGACGCCGTATGTCGGTGGTGGTTTCGGCGGGAAGGCGGGCGTGACGATGGAGATCCTCGTGGCTGCCTTTGCGACCGCGGTCAAGGGGCATCCGGTCAAGCTCCGGTGGACGCGCGAGCAGGAATTCTACAACACCTACCAGCGTCAGGGGCTCTTGGCCAAACTCAAGATGGGAGCGAAGCGGGACGGAACGCTCACGGCGATAGAGTACACAATGTACTGGGACGCGGGCGCATACGTTGAATACGGCGCGAATGTGGTCAACGCCGTCGGTCTCTCTGCAACGGGCGCCTACCGGATCCCGAACGTCAAGATCGACTCGCTTTGCGTCTACACAAACCTACCGCCGGGAGGACCGTACCGAGGTTTCGGCTACTCCGAGTTTCACTTCGGACTCGAGTCGCACATAACGAGGATCGCAAACGAACTTGGGATCGATGCCGTCGAGTTCAGACGCAAGAACGCGATTCTGGAGGGGGACACACTCGCCTACGGAGCGACGATGAACCCGAGCGGGCTCCTGGAAGCGATCGACAAGGCGGCAGAGGCAATAGAGTGGGGGAAGAGGCAAGAGTCCGCTGACCCCAACAAGGTGATCGGGAAGGGCTTCTCACTCATGTGGAAGGCGCCCGCGATGCCGCCGAACGCGTCGTCGTCTGCCTTCCTCAAGTTCAGCGAAGACGGGAGCGTGAACGTGCTGGTCTCGGGAATGGAGATCGGCCAAGGCTACCTCACCGTGATGGCACAGATCGCGGCCGAGATCTTGACGGTTCCGCCCGAGAGGATCCGCGTCGAGACGCCGGATACCGACCGCAATCCATATGAGTGGCAGACCGTAGGTTCCCACATTACGTGGAGTTGTGGGAATGCCGTGAAGGATGCGGCAGTGGAGGCGCGGAATAGGATGTTCGATGTCGTGAACCGCGTGCACGGGTTCGATGTGGACTCGCTCTACCTCGAAGATGAGAAGGTTAGATGCAGGACGGAGCCGGATTTCGAGCTGCCTCTCAGAGACTTCGTGATCTCCGGAATCCAGATGGAGGATGGAACGTCCCGCGGCGGCCCGATCATGGGAAGCGGGATGTTCATGCCGGAGTTCACTTCGGCGCTGTCCGACCCGGAGACCAGTCAGGGCGGTCACCCGAACGTGCACTACACTGTCGGTGCGGCCGGTGTAGTTCTCGAGATAGACAAACAGACGGGTAAGATGGAGATCCTGAAGACAGCGCTCGCCGTCGATGTAGGACACGCTATCAATCCGGACCTCGTGAAAGGCCAGATCACGGGCGGTCTTCTTCAGGGGTTCGCGACAGTTCTCTATGAGGAGATGCGCTTCGACGATGAAGGACGTCTTCTGAACCCCAACTTCACCGACTACAAGATTCCCACGGCGAAAGATGTGCCGCGCGAGATGATACCCATCATCGTTGAAGTCCCTCAGCCTGACGGCCCGTTCGGCGCGCGTGGGGTGGGGGAGCACACGATGATCCCGGCAGCGCCCATGATCGCGAACGCGGTCGCCGATGCCCTCGGTGTGCGCATCAAGTCGATGCCGATAACGGCGGAGAGAGTCGCGCTTGCGGTGGCCAAGAAGGGCTGAGCAAGCGGACGAAAGAC
>JAUWBY010000193.1 GCA_030609605.1 Candidatus Eiseniibacteriota bacterium | reverse complement strand
CGGGAGAATTCCGTCAGCGTGGATAGGTCCAGCTCGTAGTCGAAATCGACAGGAACCCCACTCAGGTAACTGCGGATATCGTCGACGACACGGCGAAGATGCAGCCTGTCCTCGACGGCAAGCACACGTGTTGCTCGTCGGATCCTTGAGAGTTCTCGGGCGATGTCAAGTTCCTTGCTGAACATCACCGACGAGAGCCCCTGTTCGCTCCGGACAAGGAGAAAACGCCCCAGTTCCGAATCGAAATCGACATAGCGGAGCATCTCGAGCTGCGAGTCAGTCTGATCGTCCCCGTGTACGACCACCACGCGTTTCTTGTTCGAGAGCTTCCTTGATCCTGCGTGCCGTTCGGATACCAATGCCAGATACCTCCGCGATCTCTTCCTCGCTGCGCTCAGCGATTGCCGCAGCGGATCCGAAGTGTTCAAGAAGCGCGGCCTTTCGCGATTCCCCCACTCCGGCGATGCCGTCCAGGATGGATCTTCTTGCAGCCTTCTTCCTGAGAGATCTGTGATATGTGATGCTGAAACGGTGAACTTCGTCCCTGATTCTCTGCAGGAGCCTCTTCGCGGCCGACTCGTCCGGGATTGGAAGCGCACCAACACGCCCGGGCACGAAGAGTTCCTCCTCACGCTTTGCCAGAGCGACTACAGCTACTCCTCTGGCGCCGGTCCGGCGAACCGCGTCAACGGCCTTCTTGAGCTGTCCCTTTCCACCGTCGACAAGAAGCAGGTCGGGTAGCTCCTGCTCCTCCCGAATTGTGGCGTTGAAGTGGCGGCGCACGACTTCATAGATCATAGCACAGTCGTCGCTGCCTTTCACCGTCCGGATGCGGTACTTGCGATAGAGAGCCCTGTCCGGTTTCGCATCGCGGAAGGAGATCACTGTGCCTACAGCGAGGGTCCCCTGGATGTTCGAGATATCCACGGCCGAGATGATCCTGGGAGGGCGTTTCATGCCCAGAAAGAGGCGCAGGTCTTCTATGGCCTTCGGTACGTTTCGGTCATCGAAGACCCTCCTCAGAGCCGTCTTCGCATTCTCACGGGCGAAAGCCGTGAGCTGGAGTTTTTCACCCCTCTTCGGGAAGTGGATGGAGACCGCCCGCCCTGCCTTCTCTCTCAGCCAGATTCCGATAGCTTCGGTCTCGCGCATTTCCTCGTCGACGAGGATCTCGGGGGGAAGTTCGGTAGCAACCGAGTAGAACTGCTTCAGAAAGCCCGCCAGCATCTCCTCGTGGCTCGTTTCAGGCGCGAACTCCAAGGGGACGTTTTCGCATCCGATCATCTTGCCTCCACGAATCCGTACCACCGATGCGACTCCGTACTGTTCGTGGTGGTCGATGGCTACAACATCCCGGTCGACACGCGTAGCGGTCAGCACCCTCTGTCGCTCCACGACCTTGTCGATGTCCGCGATCCGGTCTCTCAAAGTTGCGGCCTCCTCGAACCCGAGGGATGAGACCGCCTGTTGCATGCGGCTGTCGAGGCGGCTGACAACTTCCTCAGCGTGTCCACTCAGGAACAGGCACAGTTCCTCGATTCCCCGTCTGTACTGCTCCTCGGTGACCTTGCCCGAGCACGGGGCCGGGCAGCGTCCTATCTGATGGTTGAGGCATGGTCTCGGTCTTAGCTTGAACGTCTTGCAGGTCCTGGCGGGAAAGATCTGGCGCACGAGGCGCAAGGTGCGCCTCATCGCTCTGGCATCGGTGTACGGACCGAAGTACCTGGACCCGTCTTCTCTGACGGTCCTGGTTACATAAGCTCGCGGGAATTTCTCAGCAAGGGTCACCTTGATAAACGGGTAGCGCTTGTCATCCTTCAACTTGACGTTGTATCGGGGACGGTGCTCCTTGATCAGGTTGGATTCGAGTACGAGGGCTTCCGTTTCGGATTCGGTCACGATGTAGTCAAAGGTCGAGAGACGCGATCGTAGGATCTGCGTTTTCCGATCCGGGATCTCTCGCTTCCCGGTGTATGTTCTCAGGCGGTTGCGCAGGTTCCGTGCCTTCCCAACATAGATGATCCGTCCGTTGGCGTCTCTCAGAAGATAGACTCCTGGGCCGGTAGGGACTCGTCGGGGTGTGGTTCCCGTCCCCTTTTCGTGCGCTTTGTTTCGGGGAGCTCGCATGTTCAGTAGCCTAGCCTGTCTCCGGTGTCGAGTCAACGCGTCTCAAGTCACAAGAGAACCTTGACTTGGGCGTCCCGTACTGATATGTTTAGTCAATTGTGATGAGAGATTCGGGGTGCGAGTGCATGCGCCCCGGCAGGAGCGGTACAGGGAGGTATTGAGTTGCCCCAGAAAAAGTCGGCCATCAAGAGACTCAGGCAGTCCAAGAAGCTCAACGAGAAGAACCGCGCCATCAAGTCCCGTGCGTCCACGGCCATCAAGAAGGTCGCCGACGCCTCTTCTGAGGAGAGAGATGCGAGGGTGCGTGAAGCTGTTTCGGCAATCGACCGAGCTGCCAAGCACGGCGTCCTCAGCGCGCACGCCGCGGACAGGAAGAAATCCAGTCTGATGAGAAAGACGGACGCCTAGCTGTCCCGCGTTTCATCTGCCACATTCGGAGCCCCCCTCCAGTCTGTCTGGAGGGGGGCTCCTTTGCGCGTCCTCACCGAGCGCATCTTGCCGCCGCGGGGACATTCTGTCGGAGGTTGGGATATCAGCTACGCTCTAGCTTCCTCCACGATCCTCGCGATCTCCGCAGCCGCTCCGTCGATCGGCAGATCACGTTGTTCGCCTGTCTTTCTCATCCTGATCTCCAGAGTGCCACTCTTGAGGCCGCGCTCGCCGATCGTCACGCGAATCGGAATGCCGATCAGGTCGGCATCCTTGAATTTGACACCCGGGGAATCGTGACGATCGTCAAGCAGGACATCTACGCCGGCTGCCTTCAGGTCGTCGTAGAGGCGTTCAGAGACCTCCCGCACTTCTTCGCTCCTGAACTTCACGGCGAGCACCTCCACCTCGAAAGGCGCAACGCTCATTGGCCACTTTATGCCGTATTCGTCGCTGTGCTGCTCGATGATGGCGGCCACCGTCCGGGAGACACCGAGGCCATAACAGCCCATCACGAACGGCATAGCTTTGCCGTTCTCGTTGAGGAAGGTGGCCTTCATGGAGTCGGAGTACTTCGTGCCCAGCTTGAAGACCTGGCTAACCTCGATACCCCGGAAGGAGCCCATCACCTTCCCGCACTTCCGACAGAGATCGTCTTTCCCGATCATGGCGATGTCACAGTAGTCGTCGGTGATGAAATCCCGTCCAGGATTGACGTTCCGGATGTGGATGTCGACGGCGTTTCCTCCCACGACCACGTTTGTTAGCGGCTCCACCGAACGGTCGACCATCAATCTAACCCCGGACAATCCGATAGGACCGGCAAACCCGACCGGCGCTCCGGTCACCCTCTCGACAACGCCCGGCGGTGCGGCTTCGACCATGCTCGCGCCCAGAAGCCCGGCCAGCTTCTCCTCGTTGATGTCGCGGTCGCCACGGATGAGGGCAACCACGGGCTCGCCATCGGCGACGTAAACGATCGTCTTGATGAGTCGCCAGGGTTCCACACCGAGGAACTCGGACACGTCCTCGATTGTCCTCATCCCAGGAGTGTCGACGGGCTCCATGGGAAGAGGGTCCTCCACCGGCATGATGTCTGCAATGAGTCCCTCTGCCCGCTCGTCGGTGGCGGCGTAGCCGCACTCACACACGATGACCTCAGACTCACCCGTGTCGCAAAGAACCATGAACTCGTGCGATGCGCTGCCGCCGATGGCGCCCGTGGCGGCTTCAACAGGTCGGTAGCTGAGATCGCAACGGTCGAAGATGCGGCAGTAGGCATCGTACATGGCCTTGTAGGTCTCATCGAGAGAGTCCTCGTCCCGGTGGAAGCTGTACGCATCCTTCATGATGAACTCTCGAGCGCGAACGACTCCAAAGCGAGGTCTGATCTCGTCACGGAACTTCGTCTGGATCTGATAGAGGGTGAACGGAAGCTGGCGATACGATCGCACCTCGTTGCGGACAATGTCGGTGACTACCTCTTCATGAGTAGGTCCCAAGGCGAACTGGCGGCCGTTTCTGTCGTCGACCCGCCACAGCTCCTTGCCGTAGACGTCCCAGCGCCCAGTCTCCTGCCAGAGCTCGGCAGGACTGACGACGGGCATGAGGAGTTCCTGGCATCCGATCCGGTCCATCTCCTCTCTTACGATAGCTTCCACCTTCCGGACAACACGCCAACCAAGCGGCAGGTAGTTGTACACGCCGGACGTAAGCCTCCTGATGAGACCTGCCCGCAGCATGAGCTTGTGGCTCGTCGTCTCTGCGTGGGATGGATCTTCCTTGTGCGTCGGGATCAGTGCTTTACTCCAGCGCATCGCTTCCCTCGTTCCTGTCCCGCTGAGCCGCTTTTCTTCCGGCCCAGCCGCGCTCATCGCGCATCCTCATATCGATGAGTTCTTCGTACAGCCCGCGGATCTCGTCGAACTCGAAATCGCGGACGTTGTCCTCGTAGCCCCAGAAATCGTCGAGCATCCGGTTGCCCTCACGCTCATAGAGGTATGCCTGCGTGAACATCTCCAGCTTGTCGATGGCCCGGACGATCCGGCCCTCGACTGAAGAGCGCTCCGCAAACTCCTTCCAGAGCCCGATGTACTCGTCTGCCTCGTCCAGAGATCCGAAGAG
>JAUWBY010000029.1 GCA_030609605.1 Candidatus Eiseniibacteriota bacterium | reverse complement strand
TCGTGTTTGCCGATGACACGACGACGTATCGTCTTGCCGACAACGTCGGAACCGGGAAGCTCCCCTACGCGCCGGAGACGAGAATTATCAGGGTTCCGAGCGGCACTAGAGCAACGCCCGCTCTCATATTGAAGGCGCTCGCTCTTGGAATCGACGGCGTCTTTGTCGGTGAGAGCGAGAGCAAGTCATCACCGTACGCGGGTATCGGTCCAGCGCTGTCGCGCAACATTGAGCAGACGAGAGCCGTTCTACGTGAGCACGGGATAGAACCGGAGCGCGTGCGTGCGAAGGAGTTCGTGACTATCATGCTGGGAGGATTCGTGGCGCAGCTCAACGAACTCACCGCGTTCGCAGAAAACGCCGGTCCTGTACCGCAAGACAAGAGGAAAGCGCTCGAAGAGACCCTGGCGAACGGACTCCCACGCGTGGAAGCGCAGGTGGCACAATGACCAAAACAATGATGATAACCAAAGAGGGTGAAGCGTTCCTCGCCAGAATCCAGGAGATAAGTGGAGAAGCCATCACGGCGTGTGACCAGTGTGGAACGTGCTCCGGCAGCTGCCCTATGGCGTCGGAGATGGACATCACTCCCTCGGAGATGATCAGGAAGACGCAGATGGGCCAGCAGGATGTACTCAGTACCAAGGCAATGTGGCTCTGCGCTGCTTGCTTCGCCTGCACGGTAAGATGTCCAAGAGGCATCGACCTGTCGAAGATCGCCGAGGCACTCAGGCAGATATCTCTCAGACAGGCCGTAGACCATATCGACATCGCCGGCATCCCGGCGCCCGAACGCGTGAGACTCCCGCAGATAGCTCTGGTCGGCGCAATGCGCAAGTTCACATCATAGGAGAGTCCCTGTTGAAGCCCACAACACAAGCCGAGAAGCGGCGCTCGACCGTGCGGGATGATTCGTCACAGCCCGTTCACGCGCGATCATCGCGGACGATGTTCCCATACTACCCGGGATGCACTCTCAAGACGACGGCCCAGAACTTCGAGGACTCCGCGTTGGCAACCACGGCGATCATGGGAATAGACCTCGTAGAGATCCCGCGATGGAACTGCTGCGGCGTGGTCTCCTCTCTAGTGGAAAACGACCGCATGCACCACGTTGCGCCCCTCAGGAACATCATCAGAGCACAAGAGATGATCGCTGAGCGAGGCGACGAGATCGAGAGCCGACTGGTTACACTCTGCTCCATGTGCACTAACACGCTCAGAAGAACAGATCTGTTCCTGAAGCAGAACCCTGAGGATCTCGAGGCCATCAACGACTACATGTCTCTGGAGGATGACTACGAAGGCGGTGTCGAGATCGTTCATCTCCTTGAGATTCTGCGCGAGCGCGGCTTTGATGCAGTGACGGATAAGGTGTCGAATCCTCTCGAGGGCTTGAATGTCGCCGCGTACTACGGGTGCATGCTCCTCCGGCCGAAGGATATCGGCATCGACGATCCTGAGGATCCCACGATCCAGGAGGACCTGATCGGCGCGCTTGGCGCCACGACCGTGGACACACCGTACAAGAAGATGTGCTGTGGAAGCTATCAGACCGTGCAGGATAGATACGCAGTCGCTGAGCTGACCTACGACATCCTCACCCACGCACAGCGCGAGGGTGCAGAAGTCATCATCACTGCGTGTCCTCTCTGCGCGTTCAACCTCGACGATCGCCAGAAGGAGGTACGCGAGCGACATCCGGACTTCAGGAGCATCCCTGTTCTCTACTTCACGCAACTGATGGCGCTGGCGTTCGGGCTTGGCGAAGGTGCGCTCGGCTTCGAACTGAACAGTGTTGACCCAGGACCGCTCCTCATGGCGAAAGGACTTCTTGCCCCGCGGTAGAAAAGTGGAGCTCTGAAGCTGGGCAGCCACATGGGAGACGAGACCAATGAGAGCTGGAAGCTCGATATGCGCCGTCTTCGCGGCAGCGACTCTCACCCTCCTCGCCGCCTGGTGCGGGGCGACGGAGCCGGTAGCCACGTTCTCGATCGTGGCCTTCGATGAGACAACAGGTGAACTTGGTGTTGCCGTGCAATCGAAGTTCTTTGCCGTAGGATCAGTAGTACCGTGGGCCAGAGCCGATGTCGGAGCGATCGCATCGCAAGCGCTTGGGAACACGACGTTCGGACCTCGTGGATTGGACCTTATCAGGGACGGTCTGTCCCTCGAAGATGTCCTCGACCACCTGTTGACCGATGACGAGAAGCGGGAGCAACGCCAGATAGGCATCGTGGATGCATCTGGGAATTCGATCGCTTTCACGGGCAACGAGTGCATGGACTGGGCAGGCCACCGGGCCGGGCACCACTACTCGGTCCAGGGCAACATCCTGGTGAGCGAGAAGACCGTCGACGCCATGGCGAGCACATTCGAGGAGACGGAAGGGCTTCTCGGTGAGCGTCTCATGCGGACCATCGAGGCCGGGCAGGAGGCGGGCGGCGACTCGCGCGGGATGCAGTCGGCGGCGATCCTCATCGTCAGTGAGGGCGGCGGGTACGGAGGTTACAACGACCGCTATTGCGACCTGAGGGTCGATGATCACGAGGACCCGATCGCGGAGCTCCGGAGAATCTTCAACATCTGGAAAGAAGCGGCGCTCATCACGGAGGGGTACCGCCTTCTCGATGAGGGCGATTATGAGGAAGCCATCGCTGTCGGCAGAAGAGCCGTGGAGCAGTACCCGAAAAGCGCGGAGTGCCGCTACCACCTCGCGTGCTATCTGTCACGTGGGGGCATGCGTGATGAGGCGATGCGCGAACTCGGGAAGGCTGTCGCGGGAGATGCAGAACTCGGTCCGCGGGCAAAGCTGGATCCGGATTTCGAACCGCTGAGGAGCGATCCCGAATTTCATCTGATCACGGAAGCGCAGTAGAACCTCTCCGCAACACGCAGTTCCACCGAAAGTTAGGCGTTGAGCGCCGGCTCGCTGGATGCTAGTCTGCCGCCAGAGAGTCTCGAACGTCTTAGCTGAGAGAACTCATTCCGATGAGCAACGCAGAACCACGGTCCCACCGCGCCCCACGTCTCCCCCGCAATGTCTGGGTTATGACCATAACGAGCTTCCTCACGGACATCTCGTCCGAGATGATCGTCAACGTCCTTCCTCTTTTTCTGTTCACGATACTCGGGGTGTCAACGATGTTTATCGGGGTGGTTGAGGGCGTCGCCGAGACAACGGCCAGCGTGCTCAAACTCTTCTCGGGCTGGTTCTCGGATCGCATCGGAAAGAGGAAGGGGCTCGCCGTACTCGGCTACAGCATCTCTACGGCTGCGAAGCCGTTTCTCTATTTCGCAGCGAGCTGGAATGCCGTGCTCATGGTCAGATTCGCCGACCGTTTTGGAAAAGGCATCCGCACGGCCCCGCGCGACGCGCTCATCGCAGATAGCGTGAACGAGCGCCAACGCGGGATTGCCTTCGGGCTCCACCGCGCCGGCGACACGGCCGGAGCCGTCATCGGCATAGCCATCGCCCTTGGCATCCTGTTGGCCGTGCAGAAAGACGTTCAGCTGCTTTCACAAGCGACTTTCCGAATCATCGTTCTCGCCAGCATGATCCCGGCCGTACTGGCCGTCGTTGTCCTCGCGCTTGGAGCCAAGGAGATTGGGCTCGGCGATCGCAGACGGTTTCCATGCTTCTCGATGGCCGGCTTCGACCGCAGATTCAAGCTCTTCCTCCTCATATCGATCGTATTCACACTCGGCAATTCATCGGACGCATTCCTCATCCTCCGGGCGCAGAATATGGGTCTCTCGGTCGCGGGCATACTTGGAATGATGATCACGTTCAACGTGGTCTACTCCGCGATATCGAATCGTGCCGGCGCGCTCTCGGATCGCTTTGGCCGCCGCCGTTTCATGATCATCGGCTGGCTGCTCTATGCCGCCGTCTATCTCGGCTTCGCGCTCGCGCAACAGGGCTGGCATGCGTGGATGCTCATGAGCTTCTACGGCGCTTACTACGGCCTGACATACGGAGTCGCGAAGGCGTACGTTGCGGACCTTGTCCCCGCGGAACTCCGGGGGACCGCTTATGGAGTCTACAACGCGGCTATCGGCGTGACGGCTCTCCCGGCGAGTCTCATCGCCGGCGGGCTCTGGCAGGGGGTTGGTCGCTGGTCCGGACTGGGACCGAAGGCTCCCTTTCTCTTTGGGGCCGTTCTCGCATTCGCAGCTGCCATCATGCTTGCAGGACTTCGTGGCGGATCGCCGGCTGACCGATGATGAAATGACTGGACACTCATGGAAAGGCGCTTGCTTGCTCAGGCACGGTATCTGCATGCCAAGTAAGGTGTTTGCGACATGATTGTGTGGTGGTAGGATACCCGCGCGGGCGAGCGTGCGGGATATGTGTGCACACCCGGCATGCATTCCGGGGAGCCGGCCCGGCGGAACTGACGACGTGCAGCTCACTTCCACGCTTCTGAGAGAACATAGCGCAATGAAGAGACGCTCAACATACTGCATGTTCCTGTCCGTGTGTGCTGCCGTGGCGCTGTCTGTGGCGCTCGCGCCGGCCGCCCCCAGCACGCAGGATGCGTCTACAGAAGCCCCCGGAGTAATCCCGGCGCTCCTTGTACGAGGCGATGACAGCTACCCACCGTACGAGTTCCTCGATGAGCACGGTCAGCCGAGGGGATTCAACATCGATCTCTTGAGAGCCGTCGCCGAAGAGACCAATCTCAACATAGAGATAGATCTTGGGCCGTGGTCGGAAGTCAGAGAAGACTTCGAATCCGGGCGTGTCCGTATTCTCACCGGCATGTTCAGGTCGGCTAAGAGAGGCGCGACCGCCGGTTTTTCGGATCCATGCATCATTGTCTCTCACTCTGTCTTCGTCAGGAAAGGCTCTCACATTCGCTCGCTTGAGGACGCTGCCGGGATGTCCGTGATCGTCCAAGAAAGCGACATCATGCACGACTACATCATGGAGACGGGACTGACCGACAGGATCGTGCTGGTTGAGAACCAACAAGAGGCACTCGATCTCCTTGTACAAGGGGAACACGATTGCGCCCTCCTCGCGAAAGGACCCGCCCTCCACCACATCCTTGCGGATGGACTCACCGGCGTCGTCGAGCCGATCGGTGAACCCCTTCTCGAGAAGGAGTTCTGCTTCGCGGTTGTTCGGGGAGACGCACCACTCCTTCTCGAATTGAACAAGGGTCTTGCCGCTGTCAGGGCATCGGGGGAGTACGATGAGATCTACTCCGGCTGGTTCTCATCGGTCGCGTCGGGAACTCTGCTGGCACGACTGCTCAGGCTTGCTGCATGGGTCATAGTTCCCCTCGTGCTCCTGCTCCTCGCAGCATTCTACTGGTCTCGTACACTTGAGAAAGAGGTCTCCAGGAAGACACGTGAACTCAAGCGCGAGCTCTCTGCACGCACCCAGGCGGAGGAAGCCCTCAGCGAGCGGGAGAATCAGCTTCGGCGTATCCTGGAAAACATGCCGACCATGGTCTTTGCCTTCGACGAACACCACCGCATCATCGCATGGAATCATGAGTGTGAACGGGTCACCGGCTACACGGCTGAGGAGATGATGGAAGCACCGGACCCGATGGAGCTTCTCTATCCCGATCCGGACTACCGCGTAGCGTTGATCAAGAAGTGGAAGGAGCGTGGTCGCGCTTACCGCGGGTGGGAGTGGGAGATCACTCGCAAGGACGGTGGCAGGCGTCTTGTTTCATGGTCCAACATCTCGGACACGATGCCGATTCCAGGATGGAACAACTGGGGAACAGGTGTGGACGTCACATGGAAGGAAGATGCTCTTAGTTCGCTCAAGCTCAGCGAGGAGCGTTATCGCCTCATCTCCGCCCTCACCTCGGACTATGCATACGCGTTCAGAGTCGACGGCAACAAGCTCTCTGTCGAATGGGTGACTGATGCAATAACCCCGATAACAGGATTCACGCTCGCCGACGTGAGGGCACACGGCGGCTGGGAAGCTCTGATCGACGCAGATGATCTTGACATCAGAATGGAGCAACTCAAGGCACTCAGGCGCGGCGAACCGAAGACGGTCGAGTACCGGATTGTCACCAAGAGCGGTGCGACACGCTGGCTCAAGGACCACGCCATGCCTGTTGCGGGAGATGACGGTACAGGCGTGAAGCGCATCTATGGATCTGTCAGGGACATCACCCAGGAGAAACACGCGGAGCTGGCCAGACGCGAGAGCGAACAGCGATACCGTGCGCTCTTTGCCCAGGCAAGCGACGCCATTTTTCTGCTGCTGGGAGAGATGTTCATCGACTGCAACACGAAGACACTGGAGATGTTTGGGTGCACGCGTGACCAGATCATCGGGCAACCGCCGTATCGCTTCTCGCCGGAGAAGCAGCCCAACGGTCGTGACTCCAAGGACATGGCCCGCGAGAAAATCGGTGCTGCACTGAGAGGCACTCTGCAGGTGTTTGAGTGGACGCACAGCCGGTACGATGGCACGACCTTCGATGCGGAAGTCAGCCTGAACGCCATCGAGCTTGATGGGAGAGAATACATCCAGGCTTTTGTCCGAGACATCAGTGATCGGCACCAGATCGACAAGCTGACCCGCGTGCAGAGAGACCTGGGGATCGCCCTCCACTCCGCCATGGATCTGGATCAGGCGCTCGACCTCTGCCTCGATGCCGCGCTCCGCGTATCGGACATGGACTGCGGAGGCATCTACCTGTTCGATAGTCTTACAGGAGAACTCCGACTTGAATGCCACCGGGGACTCTCCGATGAGTTCGCAGCGGAAGCCGGTTGCTACAATCCTGACGATCCAAGTGCGAAGCTGGTGGCGTCCGGCGATACCATCTATGCCAGGTATGACGACCTGGACGTCGCGAAGGATAACCGCCGCGTGAGCGAGGGACTCCGCGCATGCGGGGTGCTCCCCATAGTGCACAAGAGCAGAGTGATTGGGTGCCTCAACGTCTCCTCGCACACGAGCGATGACATCCCGCTCTTCGCAAGGCAAGGGCTCGAGGGAATAGCGTCTCAGATCGGTAGTATCATTGTCGGAGCTATGGCGGTTGATGCGCTCCGCAGGTCGGAGGAGAAGCTCCAGAGCTTCTTCAACACAACTCGTGACGGCATAATCATCACGACGGCCGACGGTATCGCAGAAGATGCCAACCCCGCCTTCCTGGAGATGATCGGATACACACTCAACGAGTTCAGGGGAATGAACCTCGGGGACATAACACCGAAACAATGGCACGAAAAGGACGATGAGGCGTTCCGTAGCCAGGTTGTCGTCAAGGAATTCGCAGACGAATACGAGAAGGAGTACGTAAGGAAAGACGGCTCCGTGTTCCCAGCATCCGTCCGCGCCTGGCGCCTCAGTGGAGAAGCCAGCGAGCATGGCCTGAACTGGGGCATCGTTCATGACATCACCGAGCGGAAGACAGCCGAAGAAGTGCAATCCGTGCTGTCCAACATCTCGGAGGCCGTTGGCGGCACCGATACGCTCGAGGAACTCCTCGGCATCATCCGCGAGCAACTCGGAAGGCTGATGGATACCACTAACTTCTACGTTGCTCTCTACGACAACGAGACCGGGCTCTACACCTTCCCCTATCACGTCGATGTCTGCGACGAGACGCCGACGGAACCTGTGAGACTCGAAAACAGCGTGACCGATTTCGTCAGGCGAACCGGGGAATCGTATCTTATCGACGAGCGAGCACAGAAACGCCTCGAGAACGAAGAGGGCATCACCGTCTACGGGAACGCCTCCCCCATCTGGCTCGGCACGCCGCTCAAATCGACACGGGGTGTGTTTGGTGTCGCTGTTGTTCAGAGCTACAAGGAGAGCGAACTCTACGGTGAACGGGAGCTGGAGCTGATGAGGTTCGTATCCGGCAATATCTCTCTTACCATCGAGCGTAAGAAGGCAGAGGAGGAACGTCGCGACCTCGAGCACCAGGTGCAGCATGCGCAGAAGCTGGAAAGCCTAGGCGTGCTTGCCGGCGGCATCGCGCACGACTTCAACAACCTCCTGACAGGCGTTCTCGGAAACGCAGATCTCGCGCTGATGGATCTCGGAATGTCCGCGGCGGCTCGCCTCAGCATCGAGGCGGTACGCGAGGCGGCGGTACGCGCAACCGAACTCAGTAGCCAGATGCTGGCATACTCCGGCAGGGGGCGTTTCATCACGGAACCGGTCGACCTCAACGAACTGATTAAGGAGATGGAGCAACTTCTGGTGGCATCTACGTCGAAGAGCGCCATCATAGATTACTCCCTTGCCTCCGACCTCCCCGTCGTCGCAGGTGACGCAACGCAACTGCAGCAGGTGATTGTGAATATCATCCTGAACGCCTCTGACGCCATCGGCGATCAGAACGGCAGAATAGCGGTAACGACCGGAGCGGCCTGGTTCGACAGCTCAGTGCTCACTGAGACACGCACAAGCGAGCGGTTGCCTGAGGGACAGTATGTCTACATTGAGGTGCGTGACTCCGGCATCGGTATGGACGACGAGACGCTCTCGAAGATCTTCGATCCCTTCTTCACGACGAAATTCACCGGGAGAGGACTTGGGCTAGCCGCGGTGTCGGGAATCGTGCGCAGCCATAACGGTGGGATCACGGTCGAGAGTGTACCCGGTGAGGGTACGACCTTCCGCGTCCTGCTTCCGGCAAGACCCGACGTCGCATCGCAAAGCACGAACAAGCAGGAGGCTATCGTACAGACACAAGCAGAGAGCACCACGCAGGGGGAACGGCACATGGACGGTACCGTCCTGCTTGTGGATGACGAAGCCATGGTGCGGAAGGTTACGCAACATATGCTCGAACGAGCCGGGTTCTCTGTCCTTACCGCATCAGACGGACTCAAGGCGCTCGACGCCTACCGCAAGAACAGCGACGACATCGTATGCGTACTGCTCGATCTCACGATGCCGAACATGGGCGGCGAGGAGACCTTCAGGGAGCTGCTCAGAATCAGCCCGAGTGTCCGCGTCATCATGTCGAGCGGCTACGGAGAACGTGACGTCATCGACCGGTTCATGGATCAAGGTGTGGCCGGATATATCCAGAAACCCTATCTCTCCGCGAAACTCATGACCAAACTCCGCGAAGTACTTGGAACCGCATAGCCTACATGCGTGGCACCGTCTCTTCAACTAGAGCACCGGCTTGATCCCCCACACGTCGCGCGCATACTCACGTATGGTCCGGTCACTGGAGAAACGACCGATTCTGGCCACATTGAGTATGGCCTTCTTGCGCCAGAGCGACTGATCGGCGTACTCTGCGGATGCCCTGTCCTGTGCCTCTATGTATGAGGGCAGATCCGCGAGATGGAAGTAGTGATCGCCACCTTCAAGCAGCGCTTTGTGGATCCACTCGAAGAGCCCGGGCTCACGCGGGCTGAACCTGTCGGAGCTGAAGCAGTCCACGACTCGGCGCAGTCGCTTATCGCTCGAATAGACGGCCCGCGGGTCATAGCTTCCGGATTTTCTCATCTCTGAAATCTCATCGACTGTCAGGCCAAAGATGTAGATGTTCTCCTGCCCGACCTCCGCCAGTATCTCCACGTTGGCGCCATCGAGCGTTCCCATAGTAAGAGCACCGTTCATACTCAGTTTCATATTTCCGGTCCCGGACGCCTCCGTCCCCGCCGTCGAAATCTGCTCGCTGATATCCGCGGCCGGGATGATGCGCTCCGCCAGCGAGACGCGATAATCGGGAACGAAGGCGACCTTGATGAGCCCCCGTACGCGCTCATCGCGATTGATCGCGCCTCCAACGTTGTTGATGAGCTTGATGATCTGTTTCGCCGCCCAGTAGCCGGGAGCGGCCTTGCCGGCGAATATGTAGGTCCGAGGCACGGCCGGTTCCTTGCCGTCCTCGACGATCAACAGGTACTCATGGATGATGCGGAGTACGTTCAGAAGCTGTCTTTTGTATTCGTGCATCCGTTTGACATGCACATCGAAGAGCGTGTGCGGATCCACGGAGATCCCGGCCGTCTCGGCGATGATCTCTGCGAGCTGGATCTTGTTGAGTTCCTTGACGGCGGCGAACGCCTCCTGGAAATCCGGATCGTCCGCATGGGGCTCGAGCGCGCGAAGCTTGTCGAGATCCGTGACCCACTCACTGCCGATGGTCCGAGTCAGAAGATCGGCAAGCGGTGGATTCGCTTTCAACAGCCACCGCCGCTGCGTAACGCCGTTTGTCTTGTTGTGAAACCTCTCCGGCCAGAGCTCATAGAAATCGGGGACCAGCTCACGTTTGATGAGCTCTGTGTGAAGCTCCGCGACACCGTTCACCGCGTGACTGCCGATGATCGAGAGATTGGCCATCCGCACGTAGCCGCCGTTCTCAGGACTTATGATCGCGACTCGTCGCGCGCGTTCATCATCACCCGGCCAGGCAAGGGAGACCTGTTCGAGGAAACGACTGTCGATATCGCGGATTATCTGAAGGTGGCGCGGCACTATTCGCTCCATCAACCCCACCGGCCAGCTCTCGAGAGCCTCGGGCATGAGCGTGTGATTGGTGAACCCCAGAGTGTCCCTCGTGATCCGCCAGGCCTTTTCCCAGACTATGTCCCTCTCGTCGATGAGGAAACGCATGAGTTCAGCTACGGTAAGGGCCGGATGGGTGTCGTTGAGGTGGATGGCGACCAGTGACGAGAACTCCCCAAAATCGTCGTGCGTCTCCTCGTATCGTCGCATGATGTCGCGTACGGCGCACGCGACCAGGAAGTACTCCTGGAGAAGCCGGAGTTCCCGTCCCTTCTCGATGGAATCCGATGGGTAGAGGACCTTTGAGACCGTCTCGGAAGCGATCTTCTGCTGGACGGCCCGCAGGTACTCACCCTGGTTGAAGATCTGCATGTCGAAATCCTGCGATGAGCGTGCCGAGAACAACCGCAGGTAGTTCACAGCCTTGCCGCCGTAGCCGACCACCGGCATGTCGTGCGGGACACCCACGACAACCTTCCAGTCTTTCCACACCGAGCGCGGTGTGCCGTTCGCGTCACGCCCCTCTTCGACGCGACCGTAGACGGGAATCATCAGAGACTCGTTCGCCTTCTCGATGAGCCATGGATTGGAGCTTGCCATCCAGTCGTCGGGGCGTTCCTTCTGGTATCCACGTTCGATGATCTGCTTGAAGAGACCGTACTGGTAGTTGATTCCGTACCCGAAGCCTGGCATTCCAAGTGTCGCAAGCGAATCGAGGAAGCACGCCGCGAGCCTGCCCAACCCTCCGTTTCCCAGGGCGGCGTCACGCTCGCATTCGCGGACCTCTTCGAGATCGACCCCGAGACCGAGGAGCGCATCGTTGCAGACATCGTGGATGCCAAGATTGTAGAGGTTGTTCCCGAGCGACCTCCCCATGAGGAATTCCATTGAGAGGTAGTACAGCCGCTTGGCGCCGGCGCGCTCGTAGCGATGCTCGGTATCGAGCATGCCGTCGATCAGGAGATCGCGGGCCGCCATGCTGACAGCTTTGAACATGTCGTCGCATGTCATCTCGTCCCACTCGAGACCGAGTGAGTACCTGGCGTGCCGGCGGATGGACGCCTGGAGAGACGAAACCAAGTGCTCGTGCTGTGACGTTGTATCTTCGTGCATCTTTCCCTCACATCCCACCCGACCTGCCGGAATTCTACACTTCATGAGGAACCAAGCTACGTGCCTGAGCACGATGTCACCAATGTGGTGACCGTACTTGTACATTGATAGCCTTGAAATCGTTCAGGTCAATCATAAGGAAGCAGATTCCATATCCATACCGCCTTCCGCGATCTTCTTGTTGCCGTCGCCGACGGCTACGACCGCGTCCGGCTATCGCGACGCGCTCCTTACAAGGGAAGGCTGTGGCATTCCTTACAGGGAAAGGCTGATGCATCTTGCGTGCCTGAAGGTCTGGTCGCATGGGGGCAGCCTGAAGCGGAAGTCTGTGGACGAAGACGCGACCTACCGCATATTCCTGAATTGGTATTCAGTATCGCACCCGCAGGCATTGCCTCCCCGCACGGAGGCCGAGCATTGCGTCTTTGACTCGCCGCACCCCGTCCGCTAGAGTCGGGTTGCTCGGCCTCTCTCCGGAGGGGCCGTCGCCCGGTCGAGGTGGTATCGGCATCGCATGGAAGACGAGGTCTCAGGATGGCAGAGAGAACCGACAAACCGCGGAGTAGACGGGATGCCTCTTCCCCTTCCCACGTCGGACTCGGTGTCACGCGAGTCGACGCAGAGGACAAGGTCAGGGGCACGGCCCGCTACGTGGACGATCTGGCGTTTCCGGACATGTTGCACGCGGCCTTCGCATTCCCAAGGGTCGCCCACGCACGGCTAGAGGGTGTGGATCCATCGCCGGCGCTCCGGATGCCGGGGGTCCACGCAGTGGTCACAGCGGCCGACATACCTGGTGAAAACCAGATCGGTTGCGTGGACAAAGACCAGCCTCTTCTGCCGGAGGACACGATCCGCTACACCGGGGACGCCGTGGCAGTTGTTGTGGCCGATACACCGGCTCTGGCCCGTGAGGCAGCTCTTGCAGTACGCGTAGATCTTGTGGAGCTCCCAGCTGTATTCGACGCCGAGGAGGCCATGGGACCAGACGCGCCGCTTGTTCACAGCGGAGGCAACACCTTCCTTCACTTCAAGGTCCGGAAGGGCGACGTCACCAGGGGATTCGAAGAAGCGGACGTCGTGATCGAGCGCGAGTTTCATACGTACCACCAGGAGCATTCCTACCTCGAGCCTCTGGGCGTCATAGCGGTGCCGGAAGAGGGCAGGTCCATGACCATCTATGGCACGATGCAATGCCCGTACTACGTCCAGAAGGCGGTGGCCATGGTGCTCGGCCTGCCTCTTTCGCGAGTGCGTGTCCGCCAGACCGTTACAGGGGGCGGTTTCGGCGGCA
Organism: Candidatus Eiseniibacteriota bacterium; assembly: GCA_030609605.1. Classification (GTDB taxonomy): domain Bacteria; phylum Joyebacterota; class Joyebacteria; order Joyebacterales; family Joyebacteraceae; genus Joyebacterum. The sequence continues at coordinate 2,274 of JAUWBY010000029.1, read as the reverse complement.
AGGAGGATGCACCCAGCGAGATATGCGCCTGCGCGGCGCTTGCGGCCTGGAAAACCGGTCGACCCGTGAAGCTCATCCACACGCGGGAGGAAGACTTCTACCGTTCGAGCAAGCGCCACCCGATGTCCGTCTCCTTCAAGCTGGGCGCCACAGCGGACGGGCGCTTCACTGCCGCTGAGATCCGTGTCGTTGCAGACGCCGGCGCATACTCCACCCTCAGCCCCGTCGTTATCTTCCGCACGACAGCGCACGCAACAGGACCCTACGAAATACCGAACGTCAGAACGGACGCGTACGGCGTATACACGAATCGCCAGACGACGGGCGCGTTCCGCGGCTTCGGACAGCCACAGACGATCTTCGCAAACGAATCGGTAGTAGACGAGATGGCCGAGAGACTCGGAATGGACCCAATGGAGATCCGGCTGAAGAACTGCTTGGCTGTCGGGAAGCACACGGCGACGGGGCAACTCCTTACGGAGAGCGTCGGCCTCCCGGAGACGCTCAAGAAGGCCCGCGACGTATCGGGCTGGGTGGCAAAGCGACGAAGCTACGCCGGCGACAATGGTCGCATCCGAAGGGGCATCGGGGTTGGTTCCATCTACTACGGAGTGAGCCTCGGCGCAAAGGGGCTTCTTCTCGACGCCTCGGGCGCGCATCTGAATGTCTACCGCGACGGATCAGTCAGGATCGCTGTAGGCGGAACAGAGATGGGTCAGGGGCTTCTCACTGTGCTGAGCCAGATCGCGGCGGACAGCCTCGGCGCTCCCATTGAGTCGATTCACGTCGACCACGTGGACACAAGCGTTGTCCCCGATAGCGGACCGAGTGTCGCCTCCCGAACGACGCTCATGACGGGCAACGCCGTCATCGACGCTGCGACCAAGCTCAAGGTAACAATGGGAGAAGTCGCGGCCGACATGCTCAATGTTTCCACCGACAGCATCGAGTTCCGTGACGGACGTGTGCTCGGCGGTGATGGATCACTGACGTTCGCCGATCTCGCCAACGAGTGCTGGCTTCGCAATGTCAACACGGCCGCCGAGGGGTGGTATGCAGCACCGAAATCCACCTTCGACGAGAATGGCCAGGGCGACGCCTACGCAGTGTATTCCTATGCCACTCACGTGGCGGAAGTTGAAGTCGACACCGAGACGGGCGAGGTCCATCTGGTCCGCGTCACGGCCGCGCACGACGTCGGCCGGATACTCAATCCGGTCACGCTCGAGGGACAGATCGAGGGTGGTGTGCTCCAGTGCGCCGGGATGGGGCTCTACGAGAAGATGAAAACGAACTCCGGCGATATCACGACCCCGGACTTCTCAACGTATATCATCCCGACCGCCATGGACGTGCCGGAGATAGAATCGGTGTTCATCGAGGCCCGGTACTCCAAGGGACCATTCGGCGCAAAGGGTATCGGCGAGACTCCGGCTATGCCCGGCGCAGTCGCGATCGCGAATGCCGTTACACACGCCACCGGCATACGGTTCCGTGAGCTGCCGGTCACGGCCGAAGCCGTACGGCTGGCACTGTCGAGGAGGACAGACCAATGAGACCGAGAGACCCGCTCTCGACGATTCTGCTCGCGGCGGCCACGTTGGTACTCCTCGCAGCCTCGGCAGGAACCGTTGATGGTTCCTCAGCAAGCGCTCCAACAACCGGAGCTGCGGACGGTTCGGCGGCGGGCGCTTCAGCAGTCGGCACTCCGGAGAGCATGCACGAGGCCATGGATGACGCCCTCCGGGCCATCGCGATGACGCGATACGACCTCAGCTTCCGGACGGATTATGCTGACAGTCCCGACTCGTTCCGGCTGGCGATCTCAGATCACCTGCTCGCCGTCCCGCTGGACACTGATGATTACGTGCGCGGGCTGGCTGATGAAACCGCTGCTGCTCGGGACCTGACGTCACTGGTGATGCTGGCTGCGCGCGAACTCGATCTCGAAGTCAGTACCGGCACTTGCGGCATGGAGCCTCGGGACGGCATGACCGCAGTGGGAGAACTCTTGAAGGGTATCGGAAAGGCCGAGGCAGAGCTCGAGAGAGCCTTCGAGCGACTGACCCCCAACGAGATAGAGTTCATCATGACTCACGCGCCCGTGCTCCTGGAGGAGGAGGAGTTCAATCCGGACAAGCCAATCGAAGTGCGTGAGAAGGAAGAGGAGGACAAGGAAATCCTCGGCGATGAGCTGCTTGAAATCGCGGGGAACATCGACTACTCGCGCATCGCCCGCGCCGGGGCGATTCTCACCTCAGCTACGGACACCGC
>JAUWBY010000081.1 GCA_030609605.1 Candidatus Eiseniibacteriota bacterium | reverse complement strand
GCAGCATTGTCCGGTCCAGCGCTGCCACCGTACAGGATCCTCAATTCATCTGCGACAGCACCACCAAAGATAGCACCTACAGACCGCCGAATCAAGCCTTGAACCGCATTGGCTTGATCGGGGGTTGCCGTGAGGCCTGTTCCAATGGCCCAGACTGGTTCGTAGGCGAGCACAATTCTCCGTGCGTGTTCGTGGGCCACGCCGGCGAGCGCGTTCTTGATCTGCCCCACCACGACTTCCTCGGTTCTGCCCGTCTCGCGGTCCTCGAGCGCTTCTCCCACGCAGACAACGGGGATCAGCGTGCCGGACAGGACCTTCAGGAGCTTACGATTCACATCCTCGTCCGATTCTCCGAACAGGGCGCGCCGTTCTGAGTGACCGATCAGCGCGTGCGAAACACCGAGGGATTCAAGCATCTCCGTTGATACTTCGCCGGTGAAGGCTCCGGCCGATTCCCAGTATACGTTCTGCGCGCCAATCGCTATCCCGCTCCCGCGAGCCGCGTCGACGGCGGTCTCAAGGGCAACTGACGGAGGACAGATGAGCAGCTCCGGCAGAGTGTCCATTCCGGCTATTCTGTTCCTGAGCGTCAGGAGGAACCGACGCGTGTCAGAGACCGTCTTGTTCAGCTTCCAGTTGCCTGCGATGATCTGCTTTCGTGACACGGTTCGCTGGACTCCTTGTCAGGCGTTGGTGAGAGCTTCTATCGCCGGGAGAACTGCGCCCTCGAAGACGGCGAGCGATGCACCTCCGCCTGTAGACATGTGAGTTATCCGGCCGGCAACGCCGGCGCGCCCCACGGCTGCAATCGAGTCGCCCCCACCGATGATACTGACGGCGCCCGAGTCAGTCGCCTTCGCGACTGCCTCCGCGATGGCAACAGTTCCGTGGGAGAAAGCATCCAACTCGAACACTCCAAGTGGACCGTTCCAGATGATTGTTCGTGCACCCGATATGGCATCTGAGAACGAGCTGATGGTCCGTGGACCGATATCAAGTCCCTTCCATCCCTCTTCGATCCCGTCGGCCGGGACGATCTTGGTCTCCGTCTCTTCTGCGACTTCCTGTGCGACGACGACATCATCGGGAAGCAACAACATCTTGCCGTTGGCGCGCGCGCGCTTGAGTATGCGTACGGCCGTCTCGATATGGTCATCCTCGACGAGCGAGTCACCGACAGAGATGCCCTTCGCCTTCAGGAAGGTAAAGGCCATGCCGCCTCCGATCAGGAGGATGTCGAGCATCGGCATGAGGTTCTCGATGACGCCGATCTTGCCCGAGACCTTCGCTCCGCCCAGAATCACCGCGTACGGACGCTCGGGTGATCCCGTTGCCCTGGCGAGATTCCTCAATTCATTCTCCATCAGGAATCCCATCGCACGGTCATCGAAATACCTGGTCACTCCCACCGTCGAAGCGTGGGCGCGGTGAGCCGTCCCAAAAGCGTCGTTCACGTAGACGTCACCCATCCGTGCCAGACGGTGGGCGAAGTCAGGCTCGTTCTTTGTCTCTCCAGTGTGGAAGCGGAGATTCTCGAGAAGCGTGACGTCCCCATCATTCATCCGGGCCACCACGCCCTCAGTCGTGTCCCCGACGCAGTCCGGCGCCATGGTTACGCCTCGGCAGAGGAGCTTCGAAAGACGCTCCGACACTGGTCTCAAGCTCAGCTCAGGTACATTCGTGCCTTTGGGGCGCCCGAGATGAGAAATGAGAACCGCTTTCCCACCGTGCTTGATTATGAATTCAATCGTTGGTAGAGCCGCCCTGATGCGGGTGTCGTCGGCAACGCGGCCGTCACCGGTGAGCGGGACATTGAAATCGACCCGCGTCAGGACTCTTTTTCCCTTGAGATCGAGAGCCTTGAGATGCTTCTTGACAGTCATAGTTCGACCCTACCTGGTGGCCACGAGTTTCATCATGTCGACCATGCGAGACGCATAGCCGGCTTCATTGTCATACCACCCGAGTATCTTGACGAGGTCGCCGCCGGTCACAGTGGTGAGTCCGCTGTCGAAGATGCAGGAATGGCGGTCTCCGACTATGTCTATGGAGACGAGCGGCTCATCGGTGTAGCGGAGGTAGTTCTTCAGCGGGCCTTCCTTAGATGCCTTGAGGAAAGCGGCATTGACTTCTTCTGCTGACGTCTTCTTCTCCACGTGCACCACGAAATCGACGAGCGATCCGTCGGGTGTTGGTACACGGACTGCCATTCCCTCGAGTCTTCCGGCCATGTCCGGGATGACGAGCGCAATCGCCTTGGCTGCACCCGTAGTTGTCGGGATCATGCTGACTGCCGCGGCCCTTGCCCGCCTCAGGTCACTGTGAGGTAGATCGAGTATCCTCTGATCGTTCGTGTACGCGTGGATCGTTGTCATGACGCCCTTGATGACGCCGAAGTTGTCGTTCAGCACACTGATCATTGGTGCAGCGCAGTTCGTAGTGCAGGAAGCCGTGGATATGATGTGATGATTGTCCGGATCGTAGAGAGCGTCGTTGACGCCCATTACTATGGAGATATCGATGCCCTTGCCTTTGCCGGGCGCTGAGATCATCACCTTACGAGCGCCGGCCGTCAGGTGCTTCGCGGCACCCTCGCGTGTACGGAAGGCACCGGTCGCTTCGATGACGACATCGACACCGAGTCTGTCCCACTCCAGTTTCTCCGGGTCCTTCTGGGAGAAGACGGGGATGCTCTCACCGTCAACAACGATGTTCCCGCCGTCCACATTTACTTCCCCGTCATATACTCCGTGCACGGAGTCGTATTTGAACAGATGCGCCAGGGTCTCCGCGTCGGTCAGGTCGTTCACAGCCACCATGTTGAACTCGGGATTGTGTCTCGCGAAGCGAAGTACAAGCCGACCTATCCTGCCGAATCCGTTGATCGCGTACTTGAGAGCCATGCTTCCTCCTAGGCCTTGCCTGCCGAACCGAAGAGCTCGATCTTGGATTTGACCAGTTCCTTCATGCCTTCGCGCGCGGCTCCGAGGATCTTTCTCGGATCGAACACCTCGGGGCTGTCGGCCAGTATCTGGCGCGTGCAGCCCGTGAACGCCAGGCGCAGATCTGTGTCGATGTTCACCTTGGCGATTCCAAACGGGATCGCTTCTCTGATGCTCTCGGGCGGTACACCTTTCGCTCCGGGCAACTCCGCTCCATACTTGCGGGCAAGCTCGAGGACATTCGGGGGGACTGCCGAGGCGCCGTGAAGCACCAGCGGCACGGAGACCAGTTCGGCTATCTTTTCGAGGCGGCCGATGGCCAGCTTCGCATCTCCCTTGAACTTGTACGCGCCGTGTGACGTCCCGATGGCGACTGCGAGCGAGTCGCACCCGCTCAACTCCACGAATTCCGCTGCCTGGTCGGGATCGGTCATGGCTGCGTCGCGCTCGTCCACGGCGATCTCGTCCTCTACTCCCATCAAGCGTCCAAGCTCGGCCTCGACACTGATGCCCATCGGGTGGGCGAGTTCCACCACTGCCAGTGTTTTCTTGATGTTCTCCCTGAACGGAAGGTGTGATCCATCAATCATCAGCGACGTCCATCCGTTCTCGATGCAGCCGCGGATGACGTCGAGGTCCGTTCCATGATCGAGGTGCAGAGAAGCAGGCACGCCTGTCTCGTCCGAGAAATTCCTGACGATATCGTGGAGATTCCTGTAACCAGCGTACTTGATGGCCGATTGAGAAGTGGCGATGATGACCGGCGAGTTGAGTTCAGCCGCGGCCTCGAAGATAGCGGCCGTGATCTCGAGGTTGCTGGTGTTGAATGCCCCTACGGCATAGCCGCCCAGACGGGCGGGCACCATCAGCTGATTGTTGTCCAGAAGTGGCATGGGAACTCCTATCCGAAGAACGTCCTGGCGACCTCATACAGCTCGGAATCGACACGCTTGATGCACTCCATAGCGTGAGCCATTTCCACTGGTATGACCTTGTCACCCTGGAGACTTGTCATCTTGCCAAACTGGCCGGCGTGAATGAGGTCGGCCGCGAGAACACCGAAGCGCGTGCCGAGGACGCGATCAAACGCTGTGGGCGTTCCTCCGCGCTGCGTGTATCCAAGCACGGTCACACGCGTCTCGTATCCGGTGTGGTCTTCGATCATCTTGGCAAGCCTGTTCCCGATGCCGCCCAGCCGTACGTGACCGAACGCGTCCGTCACTTTGGATTGGAGCACGAGTTCCGAACTCTCGTTCTCCTCCACAGGATACGGGGCGCCCTCGGAGACAACGACGATACTGAAGTTCTTGCCTCTGGAATGACGCTTTCGGATGACCTCGCAGACCTCGTCCACAGTGAATGGAACCTCGGGTATGAGGATCAGGTCAGCACCGCCCGCGATACCCGACTTGACGGCGATCCACCCCGTGTCTCTTCCCATCACCTCGAGCACCACAACCCTGTTGTGCGATTCCGCTGTTGTGTGAAGGCGGTCGATCGCCTCCGTAGCTATGTGCACGGCTGTGTCGAATCCGAAGGTGAAATCAGTTCCGTTGATGTCGTTGTCGATCGTCTTCGGTACTCCGACAAGAGGAAGTCCATCCTGGTACAGGTGATGCGCGACGCCGAGCGTGTCTTCCCCCCCGACGGCCACGATGCCGTCCAGATCGAGCTTCGTGAGTGTCTCCTTGGCCAGCTCGACGCCGTTCTCTTCGCGATATACATTGGTCCTGGACGTTCCCAGGATCGTTCCCCCGCGAGGAAGGATTCCCGAGACCTCATCCAGACCGAGAGGTCGGTGATCGTTCTGGAGGACTCCGGCCCAACCGTATTTGAATCCGATCACCTCGCCACCGTACTTGCCGATTGTCCGCCTGACGATCGCCCTGATTACCGCGTTGAGACCTGGGCAGTCTCCTCCACCTGTCAGGATCCCTACTCTCATCGTTTCCTCCAACCGCTTCCCGAGTGTCTTCTTGATGAGTCAATCACAATTTAATGAGGATAATCGCCCTAGAGGTCACTGTCAACCGGTTTTGGCCTCTTTGGAGGCCCGGCAACCGCGAGGAGAGACACGGAATCCGCCCCCGCGTTCAGTACGGCGGCTGCGGCAGCGGACAGCGTTGCACCCGTCGTCACTACATCGTCGATGAGAAGAACGCGACGGTCAGCCAGGCGGTCTCCACGCACCTGGAATGCTCCCAGAGTGTTGGTGAATCGAAGTCGCTTGTCCAGATGCGCCTGGCTTTCTGTCGCACGGGTTCTAGCGAGCGCGTGCGACGCAACAGGGAGAGCCATGCGACATCCGAGTTCGTGAGCGATGAGGAGAGTCTGGTCATATCCTCTCTCTCTTCTTCGGGTGGAATGCAGAGAAACCGGGACGATGACGTCGGATTCCGGAGGCGCGGCGACAACGGCTGCCGAGGCCAGGAGCCCGGCCAGCGAGACGGTGCCCCGGTACTTGAACGCGTGCACGACCACGCGCACGACGCCTTCAAACGGAAGCGCGTAGCGCACGTGCATGAGTGAAGTCCGGTGACGTTGACCATGGAGATGAATCCTGATCCCACTCTGTGCCTCACTACGCGGAAGCGGCATGGTGCGTGGAACCGGCCGCAGAGAACGGGCGCATGCCCGACAGAGGAGCTTCTCTGCGCTTCCGATGTGCGTTCCACATCCTATGCAGGAGTCCGGGCAGGCAAACGCCAGAAGCGCTCGAACGACGCGCGCAGATGAATCTGTGAGTGTCATGGGAGAGCACCCAAGGAGGAGGTCCGGTGATGGCGGGGGTCTTTTCTGCGTCAGGCGTTGGCTTGGGTAGCCGATCGTCTGGAGAGGTAGAGCATCAGGCCGGACGACACCAGGATGACCACAACCCCGAAGAGCTGATTCCGCGTGAGCGATAGGGAACCATTCTGGATCAGCATCGAGATCGACGGATAGTACCTCAAGGGGTCCACGAACAACCTGTAGACGGCAAGGAGAATCAGGAGGAGAGTCAGGAGGAATCCATCAAACCGCCTTTTCCGGTCGACGACCAGTAGCACCGCCATGACGGCGAACGCTGCCAGAGACTCATATATCTGTGTCGGATGAATCGCAACGCCAGGGAATATGTCTGCGGCGCCCGACCCGGCAGGGAACGTGACTGCCCAGGGAAGATCGCACTCGCGCCCGAAGCAGCACCCGTTCAGAAAACATCCTATGCGGCCGATTCCGATCCCCAGTGCCAAAGCCGGAGCTGCGAGATCAACACCCAACCACGGACCTACGCCTCTTCGCTTGAAGAAGAGAAAGCCGGCTGCGATCCCGGCCGTAACGCCACCGTAGAGTGTCAGTCCCCCGTCCCACACCTTGAAAGCGCGCGCGATATCGTTCGCGTAGTATCCCCAGTGTGCCACGACGTAAGTCAGCCTGGCCCCGGCGATCGACGCAAGCATCACGAAGAAAACCATGTCGATGATCATGTCCGGGTCAAGTCCCCGAGCTCTGGCACGCCTCCTCGCCAGCAGAAGTCCAAAGACGAACGCGGCGGCGATCATGAGGCCGTAGCTTCTGAGAGGAAACGAGCCTATGTGGAAAAGAACAGGTCTCACATTGTCCTTCCAGTGGATTCCCTTGTGCCCATGCTTGACGTGCCGGTTACCTAATACTCCGTTCGCCTTGTGCTCATGCCAAGCACGATGCCGACCGATCCCATCGTTACGAGCAGAGACGATCCCCCGTAGCTCAAGAGTGGCAGTGTCATGCCCGTGACCGGCGAGAGTCCCAGTGTTACGCCGATATTGACAGCCATCTGAACAAACAGAGCGCTGGCGATACCGACGATCACGAGTCCGGCGAAGCGATTCCTCACGAGTCCGGCCAGCCTGAGCATTCGGGTGATGATGTAGAGGTAGAGCCCGATGACCACGACGCACCCAAAGAAACCGAACTCCTCCGCCAGGACCGAGAAGATGAAATCGGTGTGCTGCTCCGGCAGGAACGCGTAGTTCTTCTGTGTGCCGTTCAGAAATCCCTTTCCGAATGCGGACCCGGAACCGATTGCAATCTTTGACTGAATCAACTGGTAGCCGGTGCTGAAACGGTACTTCTCAGGATTCAGGAAAGCAAGGACTCTGTGCCGCTGATAGTCCTTGAGATGATTCCAGAGGAAAGGGCTCATGCGTCCCATGCCGACCGACGTCAGGAAGATGAGCAGCTTGTCTGAGATGAACATTCGCGAGGTGTACAGAAACCACCCCAGAAGCGCAACGAAAACGGACCAGCCGACCCAATTGAATGCGATGATCATACTGATGACGGGCGCTGCCAGCAGTAGCAGGTAGATGGGTCTTAGCCCCGCCCAGAAGAGCATCGGAAGAAGAATCAGAACAAAGATGATCGAGGTGCCCAGGTCGGGCTCGCGCAGGATCAGCGCTGTGGGAACGAGCACCATGATCAGTGGCACGAGAAGATGTATCGGGCGGTTGAGTCTTGTCTTTCTGGACGCCAGGTAGCGCGCGAGAATCAGGATTACCGCGTACTTCGCCAGCTCCGATGGTTGAAGGCGCATCGGGCCGAACTCAAGCCATCGCCTTTCTCCCATCTTGCCTACGCCGATGATGAGCACTGCCGCGAGAAGAAGGAGGGCGATCCCGTAGAAGAATGGAGCCAGTCCCTCCAGGGTATCCTGGGAGATCAGTATCCCCAGTCCCATCGCGAAGAGCCCCGCAAGAGCCCAGATAATCTGTCTCTTGACCAGGGTGGATGCAGTCCCGTCGCCTTCATAGGTCGCGCTGTGTATCATCAGGATGCCGATCACGGCTACTGCCAGTGTGACAAGGAAAATGCCGTAGTCGAAATCCCTCAGCTGCCTGCGGTTCAGAATCTGCAATCTGTCACTCCTCCCGAATCCCACGAGCGTTCGTATCGGCCACTGGAAGAGCATGGTCCGCGTCGGCTTTGGCGCTCTCATCCTCGGGAGCAGCCGCGGTTGGGGCCGCCACACTGGACTCCTCGCGCTCGAGCGGACCCGGCTTCGGATTCTCGTCTGATCCCGTGTTGCCAAGTCTCAGGTAGGCCTTCACGACGTCGCGAGCGATTGGGGCCGCTATGGCTCCCCCCCCACCCCCGTGCTCAACGAGAACGGCTACAACGATTTTCGGATCATCGGCCGGGGCGAAGCAGACAAACCAGGCGTGATCCTCGCCGTGTGGAGTCTGTGCCGTTCCGGTTTTTCCTCCAACCTGGATTCCAGGCACGCGAGCCAGTTTTCCCGTTCCATTGGGCGCCTCCACGACATTGACCATCGCCTGTTCCAGGAACGACAGTGTGGAATGACTGAAGGGGAGTTCGTATGAGACCGACTCTCTCACGGTCCCGATCACACGCCCGGAGTAGGTCTCGATCCGCTTGAGGACGTGCGGCGCATAGACGGGGCCGTCGTTGACAATGCCGCAGACCAAGCACGCCATCTGCAGAGGCGTTACCAGGAGTTCCCCCTGACCTATGGCCAGGTTCAGTACCACTCCCCTGCTCCACTTCCTCTTGCCGTACGTGCGATCATACCATGCCGGTGTCGGGAGATTTCCAGCGGCCTCGCCTGCAATGTCGATGCCGGTCTTGTGTCCGATCCCCGACTTGCCTGTCCAGTCCATGAGTTGGGCCACGCCAAGACGCACACCCAGCTGGTAGAAGTAGACGTCACACGACTCGACGATGCCCTTCATCATACTGACAACACCGTGCCCCTCGTGCTTCCAGCAGCGAAACGTCCGGATCCCATACTTGAATGCGCCGACGCACGTCACGCTTTCGCTTCTGCCAATGCGTCGGCTCTCGAGTCCAGCCGCAGCCGTGATGAGCTTAAATGGGCTACCTGGGGGATAGGTCGCC
>JAUWBY010000256.1 GCA_030609605.1 Candidatus Eiseniibacteriota bacterium | reverse complement strand
GACCGGCCTGAGGCCCGATTTCCCGGAGATCAAGAGCGACCCGGTCGGGCACATCAGTGTTGTGTACTCACATCCTCGCGTTCTCGTGGCCAGATGGATCGCACGCTACGGGCTTGAGAACACGACTATCCTCTGCGAGTACAACAACGCTATTCCGCGCCTTGTCGTAAGGGCCAATGGGCTCTCGGTTACGACTGAAGGACTGGTATCGGCCCTCGGTGGCGAGGGAGTCGAGACGCATCCCGGTCGGTATTTCGACGAGTGCCTCGAGCTTGTGGGGGCGGGGGACATCACGCGCCTGACATCCTTCACCACCGGACTGATGCAGGTTCAGGACGAAGGCACGCTCGTCGCGGTGACGCTCCTCGATCCGAAGCCGGGTGAGCGAGTCATAGACACATGCGCTGCTCCCGGGGGCAAGACCACCTATATCGCAGATCTCATGCGTGGAAGGGGCCGGGTCCTGGCGTTCGAGCTCTCACGCTCAAGGGCCGAGATGCTGAGAGCGAACATAGAGCGTTTGCATGTGCCCAACTGCGAAGTGCTCTGTGGGGAAGCGACGTCTGATGTCACGGATGCCGCCGACGCGATTCTCGTGGATGCGCCCTGCACGGGGACGGGGACGCTGAGCCGAAGGCCCGATTCGAAGTGGAAGTTCGATCTCAAGGCCAGAGACACGACGCGGGAGGAGATCGAGGATCACGGGCGCTACCACCCGCGCGGGATCTTCTCACGTCAAGCGAGCAGGCAGCTTCGGTTGCTGCTCCGGGCCGCGGACATGACGTGTGAGACCGGTCGCATTGTCTACAGTACCTGTTCGCTCGAGCCGGAGGAGAACGAACGAGTGGTGGAGCAGTTCCTGATGAAGCGGGATGATTTCGTCCTGGATGATGCGTCAGGGTACGTTCCGGACATGTTCGTCGATGGAGGTTATGCTAGAATCCTGCCGCACAAGCATGGGATAGACGGCGCGTTTGCAGCGAGACTCGTTCGGAAGACGACAGCATGATGCTCAATACTGTATTGAAAGATAGGAAGGACGCGGAGACCGGCGGCGACCGACCCGACCGTTCGGTCTGGAGACGTCTCTTGTTCTACGCTTCGGCGATCGCGGCTGCGGGTGTGAGCGCAGCTCTTCTCGCGAATTTCGTCGTGATGCCCATTCTGGTTCGCCAGGGCGATCTGGTAAAGACGCCGGAACTCGTAGGGCGATCGATCGTCGAGGCCCGCAACGCCGCTGAGAGGGAGGGGCTCAAGATACGCGTCGACACGGAGCGGCCGGACGCGCTTCTGCCTCCGGGCCACGTGCTGAAGCAGATCCCCGCTCCCGGAGTCGAGATCAAGCGGGGGAGGACCGTCGCGATCGTCTTGAGTTCGGGTTTCGATGTCAGAGTCGTACCGGGACTTGGTGGCCTCACTGCGAGACGGGCCCAGCTCGATGCGGAACATGCAGGTCTCGCCGTCTCTGAGCTGATCGAGGTGCACACGCCTCTGGTGCGTCGCGGACTGGTCATCGGGACAGATCCCGGCGCGGGTTCCGTGGTGCCTGTCGGTACTGGGGTTCGTATCCTGGTGAGCCTGGGACCGATTCCCGTCGAACTGGCCATGCCGACCCTTATCGGCAAGACCCCGGAAGAAGCGAGGATGATAGCGGAGGGCCTGGGGCTCGTCGTGCGCTCGACCACGTACGAGCGAAGAAGAAGCAGGGGCAGCAGACTGCGCGATGTGGTCATAGTCCAGGATCCGGCTCCCGGCGCACGTGTGACTGAAGGCGAGAGCGTTGTTATCAGGGTAGGCAATGGGTAGCGACGGGCAAGTGCCACACACTGACCGTCACGCAACGGAGGAGGGTTCTGCTTCCATGGATGCTCACAGGATCCTGATATCACCGTCCATACTCTCAGCGGATTTCACGAAGCTCGGTGAGGAGATCGCCCGCGTGGGATCTGGTGGCGCCGACATGATCCACTTGGATGTGATGGACGGCCACTTCGTTCCCAACATCACCATGGGGCCCTTCATCGCCGAGGCCATTCGACGCGCCACGAAGCTTCCGATAGACGCGCATCTCATGATCTCGAACCCAGCCGCCCACGTCCGCGCATTCGTCGATGCCGGAGCCGAGTACATCATCTTTCACGCAGAGGCCAGTGATGACGTGGCCGGTGTCATCGAACTCATCCGTGAGCTGGGCGCGAAGCCGGGTCTTGCCGTCAATCCCCCGAATCCAGCCGAAGGCCTCGAACCGTATCTTGAGGACATCGATCTCGCCCTCATCATGACTGTCAATCCCGGCTTCTCAGGGCAGTCCTTCATCAGTGAAGTTATGCCCAAGCTCAAGCAGGTCGCCGACTGGAAGCGTGAGCGGGGTCTCGACTTCCTGATCGAGGTGGACGGAGGCATCAACCTGACGACGGCTCCCATCGTTGCGTCACACGGGGGAGAGGTCCTCGTGGCCGCGTCCGCCATCTTCAAGTCCGACGATCCCGCCCTGGCCGTGTCTGCCATCAGGGAAGCCGCCGAAGGTGGTCTCGGGTAGGGTGTACTTGTGGGACCGGCAAGGGAGATTGGATGCGCGAACTCAACTCCACGCTACGTCCAAACGGATTCACAACCACGGGGCTTGGTCCCATAGTGGTCACAGCCATCCACGACGGGCACGCGGTGCGGCCCGAGCTTCTCTCCATCATGGAAATCGATGAAACCGACCGGTTGAGAGAAGAGGATCCCTTCACCGGCCTCTGGACCGATGTCGGTGATGTCCGTGTCATCGTCGAGCGGTCCAGATTCGAGGTGGATGTCAACCGCCCGCGCGAGAAGGCGGTCTATCTGGCTTCCAGCGATGCGTGGGGTCTCGAGGTATGGGCGACGCGACCATCGTCTGAGGAGCTCAGGGCTTCGCTTGCGTACTACGACGCCTTCTACTCCTCGATGAATGCGCTCTTCTCAAGACTCGAACGCGAGTTCGGCACATTCATCGTCCTCGACCTGCACACCTACAACCACATGCGCTTGGGGAAGGACGGACCGGCAGACGATCCGCGTGGGACTCCGGAGGTCAACGTCGGCACCGGGAACACGGACAGAGAGCACTGGGCGCCGCTCATCGAACGCTTCATGAGTGAGCTTTCGGGTTTCGATTTCGGCGGCAGGCATCTGGACGTGCGAGAGAACGTGAAGTTCACCGGAGGTCACTTCTCCCGATGGATACACAGTTGCTTCCCCCGGACGTCGTGTGTACTCGCGATCGAGTTCAAGAAGTTCTTCATGGATGAATGGACCGGCAAGCCTGATCGTGCCATGCTCTCGCTGATCCGGGAGGCGCTCAAGGCGACGATTCCAGGTCTGCGAGAGGGGCTCGGCGCGGCCGGCGGGCGGGGAGGTGGAGGGTAGGGCGTGACCCAAGCGCCAGTGGGTGAGGGACTCAAAACAGGTCTGCTTGCGCACCCTGCTGAGTAGATTGCAGTGCACCCGTACACTACCCCATCTATTCCACCTTTTTCCTGTTTAAGCAAAGCGAAAGTGTCCTCTTAACTGCAGAGCATAAATGTCCTCTGTGTCTATGGAGCAGGTCTTGAAGCCATGTATACCTG
>JAUWBY010000172.1 GCA_030609605.1 Candidatus Eiseniibacteriota bacterium | reverse complement strand
CAGGAGGCTACGAAGATGAAACCAAGACTGCTCATCCTGTTTGGCATCGTCATCACGATGCTGCTTGTGACGACCGGGTGCTATACGGTCCTGAGACATCCGGCGGGCTCCGGCGCTCTAGATGGATCTCCATATGATGGTTCGATGCACCACAGCAGTGTCGATGGATCGTGCGCGGGCTGCCACGCCCACTCCGATTACTACCACCCATCCTACCTGTATGGGGCATCACACTATCGGTGGAACGACTACTACGGCGCTCCCTGGTGGTACTACGATGATTGGTCGTGGAACGGACCGGATTACCCGGATGGAGACGGATACGATGGGCCCGAGGTAGAACAGGGTACGAGACACCTATGGGGCAGCAGTGGTTGGGCCACGAAGGGGTGGGGCGGCAGTCCCACACCATCTCCGCCGCGCGCGCCTTCCACCGAACCAAAGACCGAAGAAGCAAAACCAAAACCAAAACCGAAGGTCGAGGAGAAGAAAGATGACAGTCCCGATCTCTGGCAGAACAGAAAGAAGGGTTTCTAGATGCTGACATGCGACGCAGCAGACGGGCGCTCGATGCCGGTCCGATGGACGGTTGTCCTGATATTCTTCTGCCTGACCCTCATCGTCGCTGTTCCCGCTACGGCCTACCACGACGAGTACATCGCTCCGATAGCCGAGATACCGCTTACGGCTCCCAACATCGTGGGCGCGCGTTCTCTGGGCATGGGTGGTGTCGGTCTTGCCATTGTCGATGACGCGTCTGCGCTGGCCACGAATCCGGCGGCGCTAGCGCGGCTGAGGCGAATGGAACTGGCCGGAGGCCTCGCGTTTCGTGGAGAGGAACGAACCGGGTCGGCCTTCGGTGGTGATTTCGACACATCAGTGACGACGACGGATATCTCTTCCTTGAGATTTGCGTATCCGTTTCCGACCTTCCGGGGCAGCCTTGTTGTGGGCGTGTCGATCGATCAAGTCTATGATCTGGCGGGAGATTTCGTGGTGAGCTACGAGGATTCGATCGGCTGGAATGAACCGGACGGAGTCACAGACAGCACCTATGTATTCATAGAAGGGCCGTGGGGCCAGACTGAAGACTTCCTGACCACTGGAGATATCTACGCGCTCACGTTCGGCGCGGCGTTCGACGCTTCTGAGAAAGTCTCTCTCGGCGCTGCGGTCTCATATCTCTATGGCAACTACAGTGCAGATTTCCTCTACACCGCAGAGGATGTCGAGGATCTGTCGGACGCCTACGAATCCTACTCACTGCGCGTTCAGAGCGAGTCGGACGTGTCAGGGCTGAGATTCCGCGTGGGAGCTCTCCTCTATCTTACTGAATCACTGTCGGCCGGACTCGTCGTGGAGACGCCGGCGGAGCTGAGATTCAGTGGATATGAGACGGAGCTGCAGCGTACCGTTGGTTCTGGTGGGTGGGAATTCAATGAGACGCGCGACTTCAAGGACGAGATCGGCCTTCCTTTCACTTTTGGAGCGGGAATCGCTTGGAATCCAACCGATCTCATCGCCTTGGGATTGGACTACCACCATGCGAACTGGTCCGAGATGATATACGAAGGGCAGATATTCCTCGGGGAGCAGTCAGAGCGAGAACGGGCGTATGCGGCAACGTCGGAGTTTCGTGTCGGCATAGAGGTAACGATGCCGAACATGCCCCTGCGCTTGCGCGGGGGCTACATGACGCGGCCTGTCGCGTATCAAGGGTTGGAGATAGACCAGGAGAGAGCCTACTACACGCTCGGCGCCGGGATTCTCGTTGACACAGTATTCACTATCGATGTGGCATGGATCAGCGGGGTGTCAGAGCGCTCCGGCGCTGATTACGACTACAACGAGCGAATAGAGGATTCCGCAGTCGTCGTAGAGGCTGCCTACCACTTCTGATCTGCGGTGGGAGCGTTCTGGAACTCCCGCGCCGCACACAGACCCCATACTTCCGATTCCACCGCACCGTACAGAGAAGAGGCCCAACGGAACTTCCGTTGGGCCCTTTCTCTTTGTGACACGTCGATCTGATCTTACTGAACAGGATCGCTCAAGAACGAGTAGCGATCTGACCTCTGTCCAAGTCGGGGCTTCTAGCTGTTGTTGTGCTGCCGCACGTACTCACTCAGCATGTCACGGGACGCCTGTCCCAATCCCGTAAAGAAACACGCTATTCTGTAGCCTTTGCCCTCACCACCCGAGGGCTGGCAACGAACGACAACCCCTTCGGTCTTCACCACTTCGTTCTTGACCTGCCCCTTCTTGTCTCGAATCGGAAGTACCATAGTCAACTGGAGCTTCGTCAGTGGTGGTACGAAGTGGCTGACCTGACAGTAGATTCCCTCGGCGCCGACGTTGATGCTCTCAGTGGTCAGCGATTCAGTCGGGAAGCCCTCTTCCGAACCCGACAACTGAAGGGCGATCTGCGCATCGACGCGCGATGACTGCCGTCTCTCTCGCCCCTCCCAGTTGTCTTTGTTCCTCTCAGCCATTGGTCCTCCAGACCACGAGCTCGTCCCATTCTGCGATTCCTCTACACTCAGGAAGCCGCATCAAGACTCGTCCGCGACAAGACCTAGCGGACCTTCTTCTTGTGACGATCCTTGCGCCGCCTCTTCTTGAGCTTGTGCTTCGCCATCTTCTTGCGGCGCTTCTTCTTCAGACTTGGCATACGCCTCCTTACACGGACGTTGACTCGTCGCCGGGCGCCACTGGTGCGGCTGCCCGGGATTCACCCATCCAGTTCACCTTCTCCTTCAGAAACTTGCTCGGCTTGAACACGGGAACCATCTTCTCAGGTACGATGACCTTCTGCGAGCGGTCCCGCGGATTGTACTTCATACTGGCCTTGCGTTTCTTGACCTTGAAGGTTCCAAACTCCCTTATTTCAATGTGCTTGTGCTCAGCAAGCGCCTCTTTGATTGCGTCCAGAAGCGCCTCGACTACGACAGCTACATCACGCTTGGTCAGTCCGGTCCTACCAGCTATGCGATCTACCAGATCCGCCTTGGTCATCGTCCACAACCTCCGCCGAGGAATCCGGCATGCTCCCCACATACCCTGCGCCTAACTCACGAAGCGCACGAGCCGCAGCTCTTCGCTGCTCTCTTGGGGCGCACGGCGCCACTCATCTCGTATGGCCTGCTTGCCGCCTCCGACTATACTTCCGGGAAGCGGCTATGAAACGCATTCTCGATCAGGGTGTATCGCAGACGGTAGCAGAAATTTCCGTCTTTACACCCGAAGCGTCTCTTCGGCCCGCGCACGTTGGCGAACCGATAGCGTATCAGGGATTCGAGCGGTGTCTCATGGACACACATGACCATAATGAGACAACTTGCCTCACCAGACGTATCCTAACAACACACACGGGATCTGTCAAATGCTTTCGTGAAGGTCACTTGGCAGGTCTGAACAAGTATTGGGCGCCCGCCGGGACAGAGGCCGGCTCCAGGAGCCCGAGGACGGAACGGCCGAGCAGATCCGCCAGCGTCAATCGATGGGTCTTTACGGGCTCAAGGACTCGGGGTTCACCCTGGATGCCGCCCATACGCGCAGCCAGAAGCTGCGCGTCGTCAAGAGTCCCGAGAACGTCCACGAGGCCCCGTTCCAGCGCCTGTCGCCCTGAGAATATGCGTCCGTCCGCCATCTCACGGACGCTCTCCATGTCGAGGCTGCGCTCCGTCGCGACGACTTCCATGAACTGCAAATGGATGTCATCGATCGTACTCTGAAGGAGTTCACGCTCTTCGGGCGTCATCTCTCGGTTCATGGATCCGATGTCCTTGTATTCGCCGCTCTTGACAACTTCGAAATCTACACCGACCTTGTCGAACAGGTCCTCGAGATTCACGAAGGACATAATGACTCCGATACTGCCCGTGAGAGTTCCTGGGTTGGCCACTATCGTGTCGGCGGGACAGGATACGTAGTATCCTCCTGAAGCAGCCATTGCGCCCATAGACACGACAACGGGTATGCCACTCTCACGGATCGCAACGATCTCCTCGTAGATCTCCTGAGATGCGGAAACGCCTCCCCCGGGACTGTCAACCCTCACCACAAGCGCTTTCAGTCCGCCGCCACCGTCGAAGAACTGCAGATCGGCAATTACATCGCTCGAATCGGAGATGATCCCCTCGATCCGGACGAGGCCTATATAGGCACCGTAGGTCGGGAAGCGCATCTGCCGTCCCAGAAGCGATTCTATCAGGATCATAGTAACGAGGAATATGACGAGAAGGCCGACAGTGCCGGCCAGCCAGCCCCACAGACACCCTTTTCTGGTCATGCTGCTTCTCCTGGGATCATTCGGTTGCGTCAGGCTCGATCTGTTCGACGCCTCACTTCCTCGAGTACAGCCTCCACCAGTCCATCGGTGACTGGATCTACCGGCGTCTGGGACGGCGGCGGCTCTGAAGCCTTCTGGGTTCCGCGACTTGCCTCGCTATCTGAGGGCGGACAAGCGCCGCAATCGTAGCAGATATCGACTGGACCGGCTATTCCGAGCTTCTCGCGGACGCGGACCAAGTCTTCGACATTGGTTCTGGAGAGAGGAGACGCGCCCCCGAGCTGCAGCGCGATCAGAGAGACCGCAGCGAAATGCTCCACGGTCTCCATACGGTAGTAGGCCTGATAGATGTCCT
The DNA here is from genome assembly GCA_030609605.1 of Candidatus Eiseniibacteriota bacterium. Taxonomy (GTDB): domain Bacteria; phylum Joyebacterota; class Joyebacteria; order Joyebacterales; family Joyebacteraceae; genus Joyebacterum. Next base: position 638 of record JAUWBY010000172.1, on the reverse strand, counting down.
CCCCAAGAGTGAGAACACCGTGGTTCTTGAGCAGCATGGCGCTGTAGGTTCCGATGAACCCGCTGATCGACTGCGCGACCTCAGGAGTGGAAGGAGTCGCGTAGTCCGCAAGCGGCACGCCGCCCAGCGAGAGGATGACTTCAGGAAGGATGCACTGTGCCAGCGCGACGCCGGCAACGGCAAACCCAGTGGCCTTGGGCGGGTGAGCGTGGACAACGCTACCTATCTCAGGGCGAGAGTTGTAGGCGAAGAGATGCATCGCCAGCTCCGACGTCGGTTCCAAGCGACCTGCAAGCTTCTGTCCCTTGAGGTTGACAACGGCCAGATCGTCAGTCTTGAGAAAACCCTTTGACAATCCGGTCGGTGTGACGACGATGCGATCGAAATCGATCCGGATGCTGAGATTGCCGTCGTTCGCGGCAACGTAGCCACGCTCCCAGATCCTCCTCCCTATCTCGACGATTTGCCGTTCAGCCTCGAACTGCGAGGGCATTTCTCTATCCTTCCACATCGATCCTGTCGATGATTCCGACAATGACGGTGCGAATCGGCGGCTCATCAAGTCCGGTGATCAGTGCTGCTGAGCTTCCCTCATCAACCACCAGCACAACCTCTCCAACGCCGGCTCCCACGGAGTC
>JAUWBY010000367.1 GCA_030609605.1 Candidatus Eiseniibacteriota bacterium | reverse complement strand
GGGGAGCGGCGGCTTCACGGCCACGGCGCCGGTCCCGAGCACCAGGGCATCGAACGAGAGACTGGCGTCCCCCCCGTCGGGTCCCTGGAACGTCACTGTCCGGCCGACCGGGTCCAGAGCCGCCACGGGGGTATTGAGCCGGATGTCCATGTGCCGCTCGTTCCGGAAGAAGTCCGCTTCGTACTGGACCAATTCCTCCCTGCTCGGGATCAGACCGGACACGAAGTACGGGAGGAGGCACGCGCTGTACGACACGTCTCCGCCCTTTTCGAACACGACGATCTCGACGTCCGGTCGGAGACGTCTCGCACGGCTCGCAGCGCTCATACCGGCCGCGACGCCTCCAACCACGACCAGTCGTCCTCCCTCTCGCATCGCGGGTGGCATGCGGTCCCTGCCTTTCTGTGGTTCTGCTGACGTTCGATGCCGCCGCGGCGGACTTCACTACGTTCAAACGAGTAGCACATCGGGCCCCCGTCTGCAATACCGGCGGCTGCTGGGCCTAAGCGCAACGATGTGAGTTGTGATTCCGCAGCAAGCTGAAGCTACTCGTCGCACTCCTGGCACGCCTTGATCGCGGCGCGCAGACGCTCGTGGACGTCCTTGGGAAGGACCTTCCCGCAGGTCTGTCTGTGCAGGATGATCGTGCGCTCGAACGTGTGGACGAGCGCCTGTGCCTTCTCGCAGTGCTCGATGTGCAGCATGAACTCGACCTCGAGTTCGGCATCAAGCTCACCGTCGAAGTGTTCCGAGAGGCACTGAACGAACTTCTTGCAGTCGTCTACGTGTGACACCGGCCTGCGGTCCTTTCGCTCGACTGCCCGTCGCCGTCGCCGACCGGCCCTGATGACCGGCCGGCAACAGCGTGGATATCCCTGTGGAGCTTACTGCGAATCTCTCTTGTGAGAGGACCCGGACTACTGAACGGGTTCGTCCTCCGAACGTCCGCCCATGTGCTTCGCCAGGAACCTCTCCGCGTCACCATAGAACCTAAGCCTGTTCTCAGGCTTGGCAAACCCGTGCCCCTCATCCTCGAAGACGATGTACCCGACCTCGAGGCCGTTGGCCTTCATAGCCTCGACGAACTGGTCGGACTCCGCCTGCACGACGCGCACGTCGTTGGCGCCCTGCGCGACGAGCATGGGGATCTTCACCTGGTCGACGCTGAACAGAGGTGAACGTGATCTCAGGAATTCCTCTTCCGTCCTCGGGTCGCCCACCCGCTTGTACATCATCTCGATCATCGTGCTCCAGTAGGGCGGGATCGTTTCGAGGAAGCTGATGAGATTGCTGGGCCCCATCATCGGAATGGCACAGCAGAAGAGGTCGGGCGTGAAGGTCGCGCCGGCGAGCGCCGCGTAACCACCGTACAATGCGCCGTAGATGGCGATGCGCTCGGGATCGGCGATGCCCTTGTCGATGGCCCAGTTGACGGCGTCGGTGAGGTCGTTCTGCATCGTGCCGCCCCACTCTTTGTCACCGGCGTTCAGGAACTCCTTGCCGTAGCCCGTCGAGCCGCGGAAGTTCACCTGCAGGCAGACGTAGCCACGGTTCGCCAGCCACTGCGCCTCGGGGTTGTAACCCCAGTTATCTCTGGCCCAGGGACCGCCGTGAACGTTCAGGACCAGCGGTAAATTCCGCCGCGCCACGCCCGAAGGATAGGTGATGTAGCCGTGGATGGTGAGTCCGTCGCGCGACGTGAACGAGATGGGCTCGATGGGCACCAAGTTGTAGCCCTCGAGGTCCGGCTTGTGCACGAAGAGGAACGTGCCCTCCTTCGTGTTGCGGTCGTAGCTGTAGAACGGCACCGGGCCGTCGTCCTTGCTGAAAGCCACGAT
>JAUWBY010000048.1 GCA_030609605.1 Candidatus Eiseniibacteriota bacterium | reverse complement strand
GGCCTCGCACGATCGCCTCTTCTTCATAGAGGTTATGGGCCGGCACTGTGGAGCACTGGCGCTTGAGGTCGGACTTGCCGGCGGCGCGGAGGCCATTCTCATCCCCGAGGTCGATGTCGATCTCGATCGGATCGGCAAGATAGTGCGCGACGGCCGTCAGCGTGGGAAAGGGAGTCTCATCATCGTTGTGGCGGAGGGAGCCCTGGAGGGTGGCGCAATGGCTGCCGCAAAGGGCATTGGGGAGCGCACGGGCGCAGACTACCGCGTGAGCGTGCTCGGCCACGTCCAGCGCGGGGGTTCCCCAACATCCTACGACCGGGCTCTTGCCAGCCGCATGGGGCGCGAGGCCGTAGTCGCCTTCGTGTCTGGAGAGACCGACTGCATGGTGGCCGTCGTCTGCAACGAGATGAAACTGGTTCCTCTTTCCATCGCGTGGGAGGAGAAGAAGGACACGAATCTGGAGCTCCTGGGTGTCGCGGAGATCACAGCGAGCTAGGACGAGTCGCGAGAGGATAGCCGGAACACCATTCCTCCATCTTCCACGTCCACAACTACCGTGTCACCGTTCCCCAGTTCGCCCTCCAGGATCTTCACTGCGAGCGGATTCTGTATTCTGCGCTGGAGCACCCGCTTGAGAGGCCTGGCTCCATAGAGCGGGTCGAACCCCTCGCGAGCTATCATCTCTCTTGCAGCATCGGTGAGTTCAACTCTCACCTTACGCTCGGCCAGGAGAGCCTGCAACCGCCTCAGCTGAATGTCCACGATGAGCTTGATTTCATCGCGTGTGAGCGCATTGAAAATGATCACTTCATCTATCCGGTTCAGGAATTCCGGTCGGAACTGAGCCCGGAGCGCTTCCATCACTCGCCTTCCCATCTCCTCGTGGTCGCTTCCGCCGAGTTCCTGGATCAATTGACTCCCGACGTTGGATGTCATGATGACAATCGTGTTGGTGAAGTCCACCGTCCTCCCCTGCCCGTCCGTCAGGCGCCCGTCGTCCAGAATCTGAAGCAGCACGTTGAAGACATCCGGATGCGCCTTCTCTATCTCATCCATTAGAATGACCGAATACGGCCTCCGGCGGACGGCCTCAGTGAGATATCCGCCCTCCTCGTAGCCGACGTAGCCGGGAGGAGCTCCAATAAGACGCGCGACCGAGTGCTTCTCCATGAATTCCGACATGTCTATCCGGACCATGGCGTCCTCATCGTCGAACAGGAATTCCGCAACCGCCCGGCCGAGTTCGGTCTTCCCCACGCCGGTCGGACCCATGAAGATGAATGAACCTATCGGCCGGCGCGGATCCTGGAGCCCCGCGCGCGCGCGCCTGACTGAATCCGAGACGACGCGGACGGCCTCCTCCTGACCGATAACGCGCAGCCTCAGTCTGTCCTCCATCTTGAGCAGCTTCTCTTTCTCACCCTCAAGCATCTTCGAAACGGGGATGTGCGTCCATGCCGACACGACGGCCGCGATGTCGTCCTCATCGACCTCCTCCTTGAGCATCTGCCGATCCTCCTGGAGTTCGGCCAGCCGTGTGTTCTCCTCAGCGAGCCTCTTCTCAAGTTCCGTCAACGTGCCGTAACGAAGCTCCGCGGCCCTGTTCAGATCACCCTGTCGTTCCGCACGTTCGTACTCCGCCTTCGCGCTCTCGATCTCCGCCTTCGTCTCACGGATTGCCCCTATCGCACCCTTCTCATTCTCCCAGTGAACCTTCATCTCAGAAGAGCGCTCGTTCAGATCCGCCAGCTCCTGTTCTATCTTCGCCAGCCGTTCCTTCGACGCCTCGTCCTTTTCCTTCATCATCGCCTGGCGCTCGATCTCGAGCTGCACGATCCTACGTTCGACCTGGTCAAGTTCTTCCGGCATCGAATCTATCTGCACTCTCAGGCGCGATGCCGCCTCATCCATCAGGTCGACAGCCTTATCCGGAAGAAATCGGTCTGCTATGTAACGGTGAGACAGGGTCGCGGCCGCGACGAGGGCCGTGTCCTTGATACGAACGCCGTGGTGAACCTCGTATCGCTCCTTGAGGCCTCTCAGAATCGCGATCGTGTCCGCCACAGTCGGCTCATCTACGAGGACCGGCTGGAAGCGCCGCTCGAGCGCCGCGTCCTTTTCGATGTGTTTCCTGTACTCGTCGAGCGTGGTCGCACCAACCGCATGAAGCTCACCCCGCGCGAGAGCCGGTTTGAGCATGTTGGAGGCATCCATTGCCCCCTCGGCCGCCCCTGCCCCCACGAGCGTGTGCATCTCATCTATGAACAGGATGACCTCTCCGTTGGACTCCTCGATCTCACGGAGCACTGCCTTGATGCGATCTTCGAACTCCCCTCTGTACTTCGCCCCCGCCACGAGAGCGCCCATGTCGAGCGCGTTAACGCGCTTATTCTTCAACCCGTCCGGAACGTCACCGGCCACGATCCGCTGCGCGAGTCCCTCGACGATGGCCGTCTTGCCGACGCCGGGCTCCCCGATCAGGATCGGGTTGTTCTTGGTTCTCCGTGAGAGCACCTGGATGATCCGTCGTATCTCCTCATCGCGGCCGATGACGGGATCGAGTTTCCCCGCACGGGCGCGGTCGGTAAGATCCTGACTGTAGCGCGCGAGCGCCTGGTACTTCTCCTCAGGGCTGGCATCGGTTACGCGCTGACCACCCCGGATATCCTTCAAGACCTTGAAGATGTTCGCGCGCGTGGCGCCCGACTCCCTGAGAATCGCGCCGGCTGGAGACTCCTTCTCGTCGGAGAGAGCTACCAGAAGATGCTCGGTGCTGACGTACTCATCCTTGAGTTGTTGCGCCTCATTCCAAGCAGTTCCGAGCACGGATTTGAATGCTGGTGATGCATATGTGTCGATACCGCCGCCTTGGACTTGTGGCACTCTGTTCAGCTCCTCCTCCACCCTTCCCCGAATACCGGAGATGTCCGCACCCAGGCGCTGCAGAACCGGGATGACGACACCCTCGCGCTGGTCCAGAAGCGTGTAGAGTAGATGCTCCGTCGTCATCTCCTGATGATCTCGAGTCACCGCGAGATTCCGGGCGGCCTCAATAGCCTCCTGTGCCTTGAGCGTAAAGCGGTCCAGTCTCATTAGTCTTCCTCCTATGTACGGAAATCCCGCTTCGTCCAAGGTGGGATCCGGCGGTACCGACCGCTGACTTGTGCATCGGCTACGACCGGCCCACCTGGGGTGCCGCCGGACCTCCTGCGACACGCCCATAGCCTAGGATTATGCGGGTTAAGTCTCAATAGATTAGATGCCGAGGGCCGTATTTGGATGCCACAATTCGCACTCGGACGCGCGAATCCCCGAGGCATGGTACCCCAGGGATTCGTCTGGAGAGGTCGATTGTCTGCTTGTCGCAAGTGCGCGTCTGTTTGACACCGACCAGTCCGGTCCGCCTCTTCTAGATCTCGATCGTGGTGATACTACTTCAGAAGAACCATTCTTCTGACATCGATGTGCTCACCTGCCTGAAGCCGGCAGAAGTAGACGCCCGAAGCCACGCTGCTCCCGACGGCATCGGTTCCGTCCCACGCAACTTCGTGATTTCCCGGCGCCAGCTCGCCGGCCCTGAGAATTGTCCTGACAACGCGGCCGCCGGCATCGTAGATGACGATGTCTACGGGTGAGGTCTGCCCAAGCCGGAAGGCCACCATGGTCCTCGGGTTGAATGGGTTCGGGGAGATGCCGAGAATGCTGCTACCACCCAGCGGCACGTCGTAATCAACCCCGGTTGCATCAGGGTCGTAGTCGGTATTCTGCGGGTCGAAGTTCGTCCACTTCGCCGCCCACTGGCTCTCCATGCCGCGCGACGGGTCAAAGGCTCCGCGGTATGTCACCTGCTGGAAGTAGGCGGCGACGTCCGGGTGCACCCAGTTGGCGGGCGTGGTGACGAGCTCCGATGTTGATAGAGGAATGGGGTTCGGGTTGTTGAGGTCACTCATGTCCGTGAGGCCGACCGAACTCGGCATGCGCGGCTGCGACTGGGTCGGGTCATTCCCGGGCTCCGCGTCAAACCAAGCCGTCACCCCAGCCCAGCGTCCCTCGTCGTGGATGCTCGAGGAGCCGCTCGGCGTGGCGCTCGCCTGGACACTCGTATAGTGCACGTTCATCGTGTCAGTCAGAGCGAAGTTCTGTGTACAGGCGTCGCGGACGCTGAAACCCCACGGGAAACCCATGATAACCGAGTTGTGGAGCTTGTGTTTCGTGCAGCGACGCAGCACAGCGCTGTACTCGAAGGCATGTCCCGGCGGGAGGTTGCCTACGAGGGCGTCGGTTCGTTCGGGCCCGACGATCGTGCAGCTGGCGAATGTCGTCGAGGTGATCGGTGGAGCCAGTCCCGCGGGCTTGTAACTGTCGGATTCGAAGCCGTTGCTCTGACCTTCGGCATCCGACCAGTCCGGATCGCGCAAGCAGAAGCAGAACTGGTGCCTACCCGAATGACCGAAGTCGGTATCGAACACGTCATCGAGACCACCCAGCACGCACAGGTAGTCACTGTCGCAGTTGCCACCGAACCACTCGAAGCTGTCGTCGTTCGAGTAGCTCACCTGGACGTGATGGATCTCGGTGTTCCGTCCGACGCCCCCCATCGTGAGGCCGTTGACCTCGTTGCCCTCCTCTATGCGGTGGCCCGGGAACTCGATCCGACAGTAGTAGAACTCACCGGAGTCATCATCGGGATCGTTCCCGCCGAAGTGCCCTTCTATGAGACCTCCCTCGATGACAGGGTTGACGCGGTTCACCGGAGCGTTGCCAAGAATGATAACGCCGCCCCAATCGCCCGGGTTCCGCTGCCCCGGCTCTTTCATGCTTGTGAAGACGATGGGCCGCTCCTCGCTGCCGGTGACGTGGATCCTACCGCCCCGCGCAACGACGAGGGTCGCGGTCGTGTCGCCCATAACAACGGTGCCTTCCGGAATCGTAAGGGTGTAGAGCGAATCGACATAGTAGAACCCGGTCAGGACGTAGAGCGTGTCGGCGGACAGAGTGCGGTGCCAACTCTGGTGATATGGTTCCTCCGCGTGTACCGGACCGGTTCCCGGACCGAGCACTACTTGGGGCTTCCAACCAGCGAAAGCCTGCGCGCCCAGCACGGTGCTCAGGATCAGGACCAGCAGGATTCCTGTCTTGATGCATGACTTCATGGAAACACTCCTCTCTATGGAACCGCAAGGTGTTCTATTGACGTAGTGCTGTGAGAACTGCTGAAGCCTCCTCCGACCAGGCGCACCTCCTTCCGCACACAGTCTCGTCCACAGTTTGAACCTCCTCCCACCAACTCGGCATCGCGGGGTATTCTACCAAGACTCCATGTCCCCAGTATGGGAGCAGTGTCAGAAAATCGTGTGAACCGCTCAGAGACCGAAGCCGATCGAGAGAGAATATGTCGCACCGCGCGATTCCTTGGTGTGGACGCTCCTCTCGGGGCCCATCGTCTTCACGTCGTCCGATGCCATGAGGTTCTTCGCGCTGAGCTTGAGTTCCCAATGGTCAAACAGCTTCTGCGTCACCACAAGATCCAGTACCTCGCGGGACTCCTGCCAGAGATCCCCGTCCCGCTCACCGGACACGGAGTAGAGGCGTCTTGCGATCTTGTTGTAGAGGACGCTGACCGACGTGCCGAGCCGGGGATGCTCGTAGAGAAGCGTGAGGTTCACCGTCCATGGCGACTGTCCCTGGAGCGGACGGGTCCTGATCTCACGGCCCGTGTGCCAATCACCCTCGTCATCCTGCCAGCGCCACTCGTAGAGGTACTCAACTGACGAATGGACCCATGCGTAGTTGCCCGCAATCGTGAAGTCCTCGAGGAACCCCCCGAGGAATCCGAGCTGCTTTCTCGCCTCGATCTCGAATCCGTAGTTGTGTCCCCTCGGCGAGTTAAACCACGTCCTGATGTACTTGTAGTCCGACGAGGGGATCATCTTGAGTTCGATCGCACCGTACAGATCCTTGTAGAAACAGCTGACCGCGAGCACCTCGTCGCCGCCCGGGAAGGCCTCGACGCGCACGTCATAGTTCTTGATGACCGAGCGCTTGAGATCAGGGTTGCCCTGGACGTTCGCTCCCTCATTGAAGTCGAAGTACTTGACGTCGGCCATTTCGCGAAGCTCCGGTCGGTTGACCGAATGGAAGGCGCTGAAACGTACGTTTGCCCACTCGGTCAGCATGTATGTAAGGTTGATAGAGGGCAGCACGTCCATCTTGTCGATGCGCGAATTGACGGGCTCCTCAGAGCCTTCCTTCTTCAGTGCCGCGACGTCTTGCAGAGAGTGCTCTACGCGCGCGCCCCCGGCGAGTCGGAAGCGGTACGAGCCCAGAGAGAATGGATGATCAAGCATGATGTAGTACGCGTCGAGTCGGTGTGTGGCATCGTACTCCCCCGTGTGGGTGTTCTTGATCCGGAAGGTCAGCTTCCTCGCATCGTAGTTCTCGGCCACGAAAATGGTGTCGATTCCGCAGACCCGAATCCAGTAGTTGGGCGGTCGGATGGTCCCCGTATCGGTGAAGAACGAATCGGTCCTGTACTCCCTGCCGCGGTCTTCGAAGTACAGGCCTGCTTTCACCTTCAACCGGCTGAAGGGCAGCGTGAAGTCGGCCCTCGCGCCACGCGAGCGCTGGTAGAGATCTGACCACGTGCGGCTGTTCTCGCTCAGACTGTGGGTTCCATCGGCGCGTAGCTGGAAGTCGGCCTGCTTGCGGTCGGGCTCGCGCGCCGTCGAGTTCGAGAGGAACAACTTCCATTGGAGCTCCGCGGCGCGGCGCCAGCCAAGCTCGTGCCTGCCGCCGAACTGCAAACCGTAGCTGGAGCGCTCGTCCCATTCGATTGTGTAGGTCTTCCCTCCGGGGCCGCTGTTCTCGTTTACGCTTCCCTCCGAGTAGCTCACTTGGTCGCGGGCGTCGCGCATGTAGAGGCTCCTCAGGGTGTACTGGTGTCCTTCGCAGGGAGTGTACGCGAGGTTCAGAAGCCCGGACCCGATGACCTTGTACCGGTCCCGCGTTCCCTCCTTGTGGTACAGCTCATAGCCTCCCGTGTCGTGAGGCGACTCGACGAACTCGACCCTCTCGTACGAACTGGCGTATTTGAACCCGGCGACCAGTCCGAGCACATGATGACCATCTTCGGCGCCGAAATCGATGCGATCACCGTACGACAGATTGCATGAACTGTTGAGCGGCGCCCTCTCCGTCCGCGTTGACCACGTGTTGGGTAGTTCCCTCGCAAGTTCGTTGTAATTGTTGCCCCCACTGGGCGCGTACGAAGGCAGTTCTCGGATGCCGTCGTCCACGCCGAGCCAGTCGGTGCTGCTCCCTTCCGATCGGAGGATGCCGTCTGTAGACGTGTTCTCATCGTAGGCGGAGGAGAACGACGCCGAGAACTGTCGGCCGTCAGGGATGTCGCACGTGTTCAGCTGCACGAGGCCACCAGCGAAGTCGCCCGGAAGATCGGGCGTAGCGGTCTTCACAATAACGACACTTGCGAGGAGGGACGCTGGCAGGATGTCGAACGCGAAGCTCCGGCGGTCAACATCCGTGTCGGCGCTGCTCGTTGCCACGCCGTCGAGCCAGGTTGTGCTGTACCGGTCGGTCGTTCCCCTGACGTACACGAACTTGTTGTCCACGACCGAGAGTCCTGTTACCCGCTTAAGCACGTCGCTGCTCGTGCCGTCTGGTGACTTGGAGATGCGCTCTGCGCTGATCGCGTCACCGATAGTGATCGCCTTCATCCGTTCCGTGATGAGCGCGATCTCCGTCGAGAGAACGCGGTCAGCGGTGACGACGAGATCGTCGATCGTGTAGCTGGCTGCGGCCACGCCTTGGCGCAGAAGTTCGACATTGAGCTTCTCCGATTCTCCCGCCTCGACGCGGACGTTCGGTACGACCTTCGTCTCGTAGCCCACGAACGAGACCCTCATGTCGTAGGTGCCCGGCGGGATCTCATCGATGCGGTACTCGCCGTCAAGATCCGTAGAAGCGCCGATTGTCGTGCCCAGTAGAAGCAGACTCGCGCCCGACAGTCCCTCTCCGGACTCCTCATCGCGCACCGCCCCGTGCAGCGACGTGCTCTCGGCGAACACGCCGGCTGGAAGAATCAACGCAATAGCGAGGACCGCGATCCTGACTCTCTTCATGTGATCGATCACGTCGGCTCCTTGTTGCTGGCGGTCATTTCTCAAGATGAAAGCTAGTGGTCTGCGCGGGCATGAGCGTAGATAGTCTAGTTCTGCAGTGTTCAGGAATTCCTAGCGCCGCGTAAGGAATTCGTCTCGGGTGGGCGGCAGATCCTAATCGAGAACCAGCACGGCATTCACGGAACACTAACTTGAGTGCGTTATCTTTGGAGCTGTAGTCTTGAGCACTCCGGTTGAGATGAACCGCGGTGTGACGGCCGGCGTGGGACACCCGCCGACCGTGAGCTCTTCCGGCGGCAAGCGCGGATCCAAGTAGAAGGAGGATGCATGAACAGGCTGGCAGGTGTCGTGCTGCTCCTGGTCGTGGCGGCGCTCCAGGTGCAAGCACAATCCACTTCCGCCGATCTACGAGATACGGTGCAGGGAACGGTCGACATCCAGAAGCGGACACAAGAGGAGCGGGATGTGTGGGCGACCGAGCAAGCGGAACTCGAAGCCCGGTACCGCACCGCGAAGGCGAACGTGAGGTACCTGGCCGAGCACATCAGCGTTCAAGAAAGAGAAGTTGTGGGGCTTGAGGAGAGCACAGCGGAGCTCGAGCGGCGCATGCACGAATCGAGACTCCTCCAGACGAGCCTTCAGGACACGCTCAATGTGATCATGGCGCGGCTGGAGGGTTCCGTCGCAAGCGACCTCCCCTTTCTTCGGGATGAACGCGAGCACCGGCTGGCTTCGCTCGGCGAGGAGTTTGCGCGCCCCGAGGTCACCGGTGCTGAAAAGCTACGGCGACTCCTCGAGGCGATGCAGGTCGAAATGGAGTACGGCAAGACCGTGGATGTGAGCCAAGACGAGATCCTGCTTGACGGTGAGCCGATTTTCATCGACGTGCTGCGCGTGGGCCGCCTCGCGCTTTTCTGGCGCACACCTGATGGAGCGAAAACCGGGACTTTCGATCGCGCGACGTGGACATGGGTGAAGCTTCCCGACAAGTACGGTCGCACCATTGCGCGGGCGATCGAGATGGCCTCGCGGATACGCCCCGTGCAGCTCATCGCTCTGCCGCTTGGGAGGATCCAGCCATGAAGAAGCTTCTCCTGATCGCCGGCGCGGTCATCGCGCTCACGTCCCTGAGTGTGGATGCCCAAGATGTCCGGGAAGCGGCGCGAAGAGCCGATATGGACCGTGCCGCAGCGGTCGAGCGCGCGAGACTGGTCGAAGAAGCCATCCTGGCTGACTGCGCGACCCTGTTGCCCGAAGTTGAGAGGCTGGAAGCCGAGGAGCGCAGGCTGGAGAGTCGGCTCGGGGAACTCGAGGCAAGAGCCGCAGCGCTCGAGAAGCGACGGGAGAGACTCGCCGATCGATGGGCGGGCGAAGAGCTCCAGTACAAGGAAATCTCAGGCAACGTGCGTCTCGCGGCGCGGGATCTCTCGGTTCTGCTTGAGCAGTCGCCCCTGACATCGCTGCGGCCGGAGCGACTGGCGCCGCTGCGGCAGATCCTCCGGCAAGGCTATTTCCCGGACATCGACGACATCTCAGGCATGGCCGCGGTGCTTCTCGAAGAGATGGAGCTCGGGGGACAGGTGGGCTTCACGGAGGGAGCTTTCGTCGGGCGGAACGGGGAAGAGCAGGTCGGCGACATCATGACCCTCGGCACCTTCACCACCCTCTATCGCTCGGGCGATGATCGTGAGGTCGGCTTCCTCACACACTCGCAGAGCGAACAGAAGCTGTTCGCTCTATCGGCCCTTCCCTCTCGGAAGATGCAGCGCCTGCTCAGGCGGTACATGGACGGGCGTGAGGAATCGGTCGTCATCGACATCTCCGGCGGCGCGGCGCTCAGGCAGATTACGCAGGATATGGGGTTGCGGGATCACCTCCTTCTCGGCGGTCCGATCGTCTACCCGATCCTCGCCCTCGGCGTGGCGGCGCTCCTCATCATCGTGTACAAGTTTGCCTTCCTCAAGAGGGTACACGGGAACACCGGCAGGATCATGGGAGAGGTATCCTCGCTGGCATCGAGTGGCAACTGGGACGGCTGCGAGTCTGTCGTCCGAAAGCACGCATCGAAGAAGATGCCTGTCATCGAGGTGATCGCGGATGGTCTCTCGGCGAGGGAGGAGGATCGAGCGACGCTCGAGAGCGTCATGCAGGAGGCCATCCTCCGCGAACTCCCGCGCGTGGAACGGGGTCTCCCCGTCCTCGCCGTGTTCGGAGCCGTCGCGCCGCTCCTTGGACTCTTGGGAACGGTCACGGGCATGATCGAAACCTTCCGCGTGATAACGCTCTACGGGACCGGCGACCCCCGCCTCATGTCGGGTGGGATCAGCGAAGCCCTCATCACGACGGAAATCGGCCTCGCGGTCGCGATCCCGATCATGCTCTTTCACACGTTCCTCTCCCGCCGCGCCGACTCCATCATCGGCGAGATGGAGGAGAAGGCGGTGCATCTTGCAAACATCATCTTGAAGGAAAGGAGCCCGAGCAGCACCGATCGAGTGGTGCAGATCACTGATCGGGTGATAGTGAGAGAGACACGCGAAAGGACGGATGGCTGATGGAGGTGCTTCGCAGAACGTTCGAGTACCTGCAACAGGGCGGCTGGATCATGGTTCCGCTCGCTGTCGCGTCGCTTGTGCTCTGGACGCTCATGTTGGAGCGCCTGAGCTTCCTCCGGAGCCTCGGGCGCAACGACATCACCATCGATGAAGTGATCACCCTGCTCCGATGCGGCACCGTATGCGTGGAGGGTGACGGACTCCGTGCCCGCCTCGTCAGGAACTTCCTCGCCCGGCGATCGGGCTTCCCGCGGCTGGATGTCAACATTCTTCGTCAGTGCTCGATGCGCGAACGGTCCGAGCTTGGCAGCTTCCTCGCCATAATCGGTATCCTCGTCTCGGTCGCGCCGCTCCTGGGGCTCCTTGGAACTGTGCTCGGTATGATCGAGACCTTCCAGGTCATCTCGCTGTTCGGAACGGGGAACGCCAACGCGATGGCCGGCGGGATCTCGGTCGCTCTCATCACAACGGAGGCGGGGCTCCTCGTGGCAGTGCCGGGCCTCCTCTTGAGCGGCGTGCTACTGCAGCGGTCTTCGCGACTCACGACACAGCTTGAGGAGGACGTGATGATCATCTCGCGCATCGTGCGGCGGTCATCATACGCATTGATCAACCGCCGGCGCTCCGAGAGCGAGTGCGTCGACCAGCGCGAGGGTCGGCCCATCATTGGTGAGACCGCTCCAGTCGGAGTCCACATGGAGGGTAAGGCCTCATGATAAGCGTGCGTGGAACGTTGCGCGGCAAGCACGATCGGGTTGACATCCCCCTCGGACCGCTGATCGACATGGTGTTCCTCCTTCTGATCTTCTTCGCCGTCACGACGAGCTTCGTGAAGGAGTCCGGCATCGATGTGCAGAAGGCGACGGCGTCGACAGCGGAGATCAAGGAGCACGCCGGCATCTTGATCGGGGTGACGGCGGAGGGCGATGCCTACTTCGAAGGCAAGCGGATCGACATACGAAGCGTCCGCGCTCACGTCGAGCGTGCTCTCGTGGAGGACCCCGAGAGCGGCGTCGTCATCGTCGCCGACAGGCGGAGCGAAACCGGCGCCATCGTCACTGTCATGGACCAGTGTCGGCTGGCCGGCGCCAAGACCGTGAGCCTCGCCGCAAAGCGAGAGGAAGAATCCTGATGCGCATCGGTCGCTTCCCCGTGTGGATCCTGCCGACGGCTCTCGGCGTCAATCTCGTTCTGTTCGGATTGGCGGCGCTCCTGCTCCGGGAGCGGAGGGTTCCCCAGGATATGACCAATCCCGTCCCCGTGAGCCTCGTGAAGCTTGAGGCCGCCTCCCTCCCGGAGGAGGAGGAAGTCAGGCAACCCAAGAGGCCGGAGGCCCAAAAGAAGCTCGACTTCATGCCGGACGTCCTCCGCCCGGACCTGAGTTCCGCGGGGCCGATAGATCTCGGGGTCGCGATCGACCTCGGGGGCGTGGGTGCCATCAGTGGTGCCCAAGAGTTCGTGTTCGAGGCGTACGAACTCGACCAGCCGCCTCAGCCAATCGTTCGCGTGCCGCCCGCCTATCCGTATGCGGCTCGCGAACGCGGAATCGAGGGAGCAGTCCAAGTGAGGATGCTGGTCACAACAGAGGGGACGGTCGGGGACGTGCAGATTCTCGATGCTCGTCCCAAGGGTACGTTTGAGGATGCCGTGCGGCAGACCGTGCCGCTGTGGAAGTTCGCACCTGGGAAGATCCGGGGGAAAGCAGTCACGGCTTGGATCGTGATGAC
>JAUWBY010000283.1 GCA_030609605.1 Candidatus Eiseniibacteriota bacterium | reverse complement strand
CGTGCCGTTCTCACGGCTCCCGTTAAGCCAGTACGTCACGCACGCGTGTGCCGTGATGGGACCCTCTTTGTGAGTTATGACACCGCCGACCATGTAGTCCGTAGAGCCGTCAGACAGGGCAGGTTTGCCGTCGCTTCCCGTGTCTCCGGTTGGAAACCTCACGCCTGCCAGCGCGGACACACGCGGATACCCGCTTCCGGCCCGGTAGACCTGAAACTTCGGGTCGATCACGATGTCACCCAGACCTGTAGCCGACTCGGGCGGATCGAACTCGTACTCACGGTACCGGTCCTCGAACGGGAATGCCGCACGCACGGTGAGCTGGTCCGTGACGCCGTAGTATACACGGGGAACCACCGAGACGGCCGTCCACTGCGTCCCTTCCGTGAAGCCTACCCAGCCTGATCCACCGTTGCCGTCCTCCTGCCACGACACGGTGAAGTCCAGCCACGTGCCCCAAGTATCGATCATGAACGTCCCACGGGGGATGGTGTTGGCACTGGCGCCGACTATGGGCAGTGCCTGCGCACCATGCGTGGACGCCAGCAGCAGTATGGCCGCCATAGCGAGTGCGGTGGCTCTGTTCACGTCCTCTCCTTACGTTTCGTAGTGACGCGGAAGCACGCCCGCGGGCAGCGGGCACACGTTACCTGAACCCTGTCCGGAGACACTACCGCATGCTCTGGGGGCCGTCAATTGCAGGTTCTTACCTGGCTCTCGCGGGTCTAGCCGCCGTACGTATCGAGGTACGCGAACTCTTCGAAGGGATGCCTCTCGGGGCGCTTCGCCTCGCCGGCTGCCTGCGCCTCTGAAAGCACGTCGCTGATCTCATCCGTGTGCTTCCCCACGATGACGAGAGTTATCACGGTCAGGTCATCGGGGATCCCGAGAACGCCCCTTACCTTCTTCGGACTGTAGCCGGCTATCGGATGTGCGACGAGACCGAGTTCCGTCGCTTTCAGGATCATCTGCGCCGTCGCCATGCCCGTGTCGAAGAGGAAATAGTCCCGGCCCAGTATCTGGCAGTCGAGGTCGGGGCGGCTTATCACCGCGACTATCATCGACGCGGCCCTGGCCCATGCGTTCCCGTCCGGAAGCGTCTCGAACAGACGCTCGAGGATCTCTCTCTCCCGCACGAAGACGAATCTCCACGGCTGATTGTTGAAGCACGAGGCTGCGAGACGCGCTGCCTCCGCCAGATCACGGACGGTCTCTTCGGTTATCTCGACCGGTGCCAGCGCCCTGTAGGCTCTGCGTGTTTCTATGGCGTCCTTGACGTTCATGGCGTGCCCTCCTCTGATTCAGCTATTGATGCGGCGCCGACTCACGAGCTCGTCAGAACCCGCACACGTCCCAGCCTGTCGTCCCGGTCGGGGCGTCCTGTCAACACGCTCTCAACCGGATATCAACAACTCACGCACTGCACACACCCAGGGTTATCACCACCAGCGAGGGGGTTGTGCACCGTGACCGACGGGTTGTGCACGCCCGGTGCCCCTGTTGCGCACCGTGCTCGGTAAGTTCTCCACCGTCCATGCTTGAGATGCCCACCGGTACAGGATGGTTGCCCACATTCCCTGCACATCGAATCCACAGGCACCGGACCTCTTGTCCCCCAGGTTGTCCACCGTCCGTCCACACTGAGACGCACAGGCGACCCCATGGATGTGCTACACGATCATCCGCGGGGGGCGTCACGCAGGATATTCTTCAGCTCCCGCCAGAGCCAGCGCGATGTCAGCCAGCGTGATGAGATCCAGCGCGTTGTGGTGGAACACGGTCAGTATGTCCCTCGCCTCCCCCGTCCTGACGAAGCGATGGTAGACACCTGGGATCTCCTCGCCGGGGATGTCGCCCGAGCGGCGTCTGCCGCAGATCTTCCACTCTATGGTCTGAAGGCGGCAGTCCGGCAGCACCTTGCGCCAGCGCCTGCGCGAGTGGTGAAGCAGGTCGAGGTGGGGGGGCTCCGGCGGCTTGCTGACATGGTGCAGTCCCAGCCGATCCCGGAGCACGGGCATGTCGAACGACTTCCCATTGAAGGAGACGAGCATTCCGGAATCGGTCAGCATATCGACCCACACGTCGAGCAGCTCGCGCTCCTCCGTGTAGTCTCGCGCGAAGACCTGGCTCAGGCGCACGTCGCCACCTCCGATGCGCATGACCCCGAGCATGAAGACCATGTTCCCACCCAGTCCCGTCGTCTCGGTGTCGAAGAAGAGCGCATGCTCGGGGCTTTCGATCAGCGCACGGATCTCGTCGCTTACGTCGTCCCTCACACCTACGCCTCGGGACGCCCGGCCCAGCTTCGACAGCATCGCCCTAAGCTCTCTGTCGGACGTCAGCTCTCCCAAGCTGCGCTCGACGATGAGCACGCCATCCGTCCTGACGGCTCCCGGCAGGTCCTCGAGATTCGATGGAAGCAGCGGAGTCTCTCCGCGCGGCGCGCGGCGTCGAAGCCCTATGTCGCCCAGGCGCTCCTTGAACTCGTCTCTCATTCCTGGTCCGTCTCCCTGACGACAATTCGCCGGTCGACGTCCACGTCTTCCAGCACGACCGTGGCGCCACCGAGGAACCGCACCTCCACGTCGACGGGACCCCTGTCGGACCCCAACCCGAAGAAGACGCTCATGGAATGCTGGCTCGTCGTCCCCTTGCCCCCCTGGACCTCACGAATCTGCGTCCCTCTCGCGCCCTTGACCGTCACTCTCGCTCCGATCCCGGACGCGTTCGACCGGGTTCCGACTGCGCGGACGAGGAGCATGTGGTTCCCGCGCCCGCCGCCAGCAGGCCCGTCGTTTCTGAAGAGCCGGAATCCGCTGCCGCTGGCCACGGCGATGTCCAGGTCGCCGTCAAGATCGTAGTCGCTGACGGCGCAGCCCCATCCGTTGAACGAGCGCACACCGGCGAGCCACGTGATGTCTTCGAAGTGTCCGCGTCCCACGTTCCTGTACAGGAACGTCCCGCAGTTCTGATATATGGACGTGATGAAGAGGTCCAGGTCGCCGTCGGCATCGATGTCGCACCACGCGGGGTCCGAGTGGGTCTCCGCGTACTTGATACCGGCCGCCGCCCGGGCGTCAGTGAACAACCACGAGGGAGGCCCCTCGTTTCGGAGGAGCATCGACATGTCGGACACTTCTATGTAGCGGGGATGCGCGAGGTTGGCGCTGGCGAGATCGAGGTCGCCGTCGTTGTCGTAGTCACCCCACTCCGAACCTATCGTGTGCCCCCACCAGCCATCGGTCTCGCG
>JAUWBY010000284.1 GCA_030609605.1 Candidatus Eiseniibacteriota bacterium | reverse complement strand
CGTGTCCTGACAGACGTTCGGTGCTCTCGATGATGCCCGCTGCCGCATGTGCGCTTGAGGCCGTAAGGGACCGTGAGATCGTGAAGAGGTAGCAGATGCCGTCCCGGGCATCGGTGGGAACCAGGTTGCTTGTGCAGACGCCCACGCCCTCGGAGTTGACCCCCGTGAGAGCCATGCACCCGACCGTAGTCAGAGACAGCGTGGCCGGTGCGTCTGAGGGCTCGCGTCGAACGACGAGTAGGAAATCCCTGGCGTCAGGATGCATGTCCCACGTCTGACCGATGATAGGGTGACCGCCACACGCTTCGGCGGAGGCTCCGAAGGAGGTACACTCGCCGGAATCGCGACGGTTGCGCTCCTCGGCCGTGCGCTTCGCGTCCCCGCGAGGGTCAAGATTTCGGAGAAGCACGAGATCGCGGATGTCCGTCAACCCGTTCACCACCATGAGCTCTGCTTCGGACACATTCGCTCCTCGTGCGATGCCGCAGAACTCATCCCACAACTCCCGGTCGTAGCCACGGTGTGAGTCTAGAAGACCCTCTGCTGTGGCCAGGATATCCCCGCGACCGAGAGACCTGCCGGGATCGTACTTGCGCACGAACTCGGCAGCGTGAGCGACCCTCCGTGTCACGAAGTCCCGAATCTCGTCGCGGTATGCCTCCCCCTGCGCCTCCCCCATCGCACTTGGTGGGCCACCTACGACCAGATACCTCAGACGACACATGCGTCCTCCTGCGAAGCGTGCCCCCGGCCAGAGACGGCCCGAGCCGGGCGACGGTGAGAAGGGCGGCCCCCAGCTCTGAGGCCACACGTCTCATGTCCTGGGAAGAATCAGTTCTGCTCGACAGCGTCGTCGCTCTCCTCGGATGCCTTCGTACGGAGCCACGACCTGCTTCCCCCGCCGCGGTCGAAGAAGCGGGTAGTTGAGTACGCAAAGTCTATGCCGGGAACTGCCGCGAACTGCTCGAGCACATCTTCCCATATGGCCTGCTCGGTCGAGCGGCGCCTGCGAGGCCGGCACAGATAGCGAATGGTCAAGAGCACTCCACTGTCCTTCACGGTTGTGTAGACGGTAGGAGTCAGTGTCGAATAGAAGATCATGAACTTCTTGCTTGCCTCTCTGACCCTCTCCGCCGCCTTCGCACTGAGGTGTTCAGCGTGCTCGCACCCGATCTGGACGCGGTCACCGACGACGAACGGTCTGCGCCACAGGATGAAGATCCAACCAGCTATGTTGGTCACGAGGTCCTTGAGTGCGATCGCGATGCCTGCGATGATGAGCTCCGCGAACGTCGCGAAAGACTGGAACCCGGCGAACCAGATGCGGCCCATGATCAGCGCGCCGATCGTGACCGTGGCGTAGCCTGAGACCTTGCCCCATTGGTACCGCGCCTTCATGTCGTCTGAGCGACGCCACACAATCCTAAGGACGAGAGTCCTCATCGCCCAGAGTACCAGCACGACAACCACCGTGCTTATCAGGTTGACTGAGACATCGGGGCCGAAGCCTGTGGCAGACGCGACCTATTCGGAAAGCTGATTCATGATCGTACCTCAAGACACAAGAGTGTGCGCGCTCGGCAGGAAGGAGCAATGCTCATCGCTTGGGCTTGGCGTAGCGAGCAGCTTGGCCTGCCTGTGAGCCAATCCCGTCTGCTGATGCTCGCGAGGCACACCGGTCTAGCTGTCGATATCGTCTCTGGGGTTGCCCACGTGAGCGTGGACTACGTACGGCATCGCTTGCATCGCTCCGTTCGGGACGCAGAGCCAGCATAGCGGAAAGCGTGGGTACACGCAACCGGCGCACCGACTCGCTTTGCCTCTATCTTGTCCCCATCCAAGGAGCCCGGCCCCCTTTCTCTTTCGGGAGCGGCGTGTCCTTGTTCCACATCGAGCTGAGGACATCGCTGCACGATCCCGGAGGGCAGACGGGTGTTCCAGCACGAGGCTCTGACAAAGGGACGTTACAAGCGTGTCCCCACACGTTGGCAGACTGAATTCGGCCGATGGGTGGGCGACTTCGGCGTCCCACAGATCGTGAAGGCACTCGCCCGCGATCCCGACCTGCGGGTCACCAACCAGGCGGTGTACGAGTGGCTGCAGGGTCATCCGCCTCGTCCAGCCCGGGCCATGGCGCTTGTCGACCTATCCGGCGGCCGCCTGACCCTCGAGGCGATCTACGAGCACGGTCGTGAGATTCGCCGGCCGGAGGGTCCGTCGGCGCCGGAGGTCGACACCGAGAGGCAGCGCCAGCGATGAGAGTCGACCTGCAGATCGATTCAGCTCAACTGGTCCTCCGCCTTCGGAACGGCCAGCGCCGCCTCGCCTATGCCGCCGTGAACGCGATCAACAACACCGCGAAGCGGATCCAGGCCGCGGAACGCCGCCGCGTCGAGGAAGAGTTCACGGTCCGCAAGAAGCAGTTCATCCGCCGCGAGGCAGCGGTCATCAAGCCGTTCGCCTCCGTGCGCCAAGGCAGGGCCTACGCCGAGATCGGGGTCGGGCAGAAGCCACGTCTCCTTCTCTCCGCCTTCGAACGCGGCGCAGAACGCAAGCCGTTCACCTCTGCGGCGAAGAGCGTGGCCGAGCCCATCGTCGGCGGGCCGGCGCGCCCGCGGTTCAGCCAGCCTGTCACTCCTGAGCTTCGCGTCGGTCGGCTCCGCTTCGATCGCACGAAGACCGGCAAACGACGCGCGAGCGTGACACGGACCAAGACGTACCTCGTGCCCGAGGTCGGCATCTTCCAGCGTGTCGGGAGGGACGCATCGCGCATCGTCTACATCTTCACGCGCGGGAAGAGGCTCAAGCCGCGCCTTCGGTTCGTGGAGACCGCCAGGAAGGAAGCGCGGAGGTGGTTCCGCGAGGAGATGCAGCGTGAGGTCGTCAATGCGATCGCGAGAGCGCGAGGGAATGGCTCGGCCCCCGCCATTCAGGCAGGGGCCGATCTGCTGCCTCCCCACGGCGGACGTGCTTCGAACCAACGCAGAGAGTGAGGAGGCTCCAGGCGCGAAAGGCCGGAAGCCTCCTCAGTAACATGTCGGCGCTCGGTCCCTCCGGGGCCCATGCGCACGACTATCGCAGCAACACCATCCTCTGGGTCGCCACCGCACCGTCAACCTCGAGCCGAACGAAGTACACCCCGGAAGCAACCCGTTCCCCTGAACTGGCTGTCCCGTCCCAATCGACCGTGACGAAGCCCTGAGTCCTCGTCGCGGGGTCCAATCGCCGGACGAGCC
>JAUWBY010000345.1 GCA_030609605.1 Candidatus Eiseniibacteriota bacterium | reverse complement strand
TCTTGCGCCCGTCTCCGACACAATGATGACGGCCTCATGCACCGCGTGCAGACGGTAGATCTTACTGCCCGCAGCTGTCCCCACGAGAACGACCACTGTCAGAAGACCCAGCGACAGTCTCAGCGGCCATCCCGCCATCCCACCACGAACGATTCCGATGATAACCGTGATGATCATCAACCCATAGAGAAGACTCGCCACCACGACGAGCGTCGCTGGATCGAGTTCGGACCAGGTCCCTTCCAGAACACCGCCAAGACCACCGGTCATCACGCGTCCCTGCTGGTCAACGAGTGTTGCTCTGACGAACTCGAGATTCGCTCGCGCATCCCTGTGTTCCGGTGCGATTCTCAGCGCACGCTCGTAACTGAGAACCGCGTGTCCCGCATCTCCGGACTTGTAGCAGGCGTTACCGAGATTGTAGAGCACATCGGAGCCCCCAAACCCACTCCCGACAAGTCCCTCGTACGCTGCCCGCGCCCCGGCGAATTCACCTTCCGAATAGAGCGCGTTCGCGGCGCGGAAGATCTCCGTAGCGCCTAGCCTGTCCGGCATCCCGGTCGCAGGAGCCGATTCCCTCCCTGCCAATAGCACCAGGATGATCACCATCGGCGCCAGCACCAGCACGGCAAGCGCCGGTCCGGAGGAAAGCGAGAACGACGTCATCCATGAAGCCCCTCGAACAGCACGCCTCATCTGCGCCTCCTTGCCCGGAGTCTCTCGATGCCTCTGATACAGCTGTCGGCCTCCTCAAGGATCTCTGCCGCTGTGAGCGAACCGTGTGCGCCCGCGAATCTACCCAGATCACAAATCGAAAGAAGTGAGGCTATGCGGTCAGCCAGTGTTGCATCCGCCCCAGCTTCCTCGAGCGCCGCTCTGAGCTGATCCGATCTCATTCCCCGTGCGGCAATCCCCAAGCGATCTCCGATGAAATCCACAGTGAGCCGCGCCACGCTGGAGCACGTTCCGGCGTGATCCTCGGCGGCGGCGGCCGCGCCTGCGATCTTGAGCTGGCGCCGAACACGGGCCGGAGCTCTAAGGAACCGCTCAAGGCCCCGGTCTTGAGATAGGCGCCTCTTCCTGCTGTTCCACGCCCCGACTATCACAAGGATCAGAACCGGCAGAAGCTGCAAGAACAGAAAAGCAGGTCGCAGGTACAGCGGCCGCGATACTCTGCGCAAGAGCCCGGCCGGCTCTCTGATGTAGCGAATATCCGCGCCGACTCTCGATATCGCCGCCCCCACTGCCCCGGTCACCTCTTCATCGATGGTGGTTCGCGGCGTCACATCAAGTAGTATGTCCGCGGTTCGCGCGACATCGTAGCGGTCCACAACAGGATCGAAATACGCCAGTTCAACTCCGGGAATGGTGAGAGCTCCGGCCCACTGTGGAACGCACACATACTCAAACGTTCTGACGCCGCCCACGACCCCCTTCTTCTTCGTAATTTCTGTCGAACTGGCCGATTCGTACACCTTGAATCCGGGAAAGCCGTCCGGCACAGGCGCCGGAATCGTCCGCACGTTCCCGGTCCCGCTCAGAGTCACCCGGAGCGTCACAGGCTTGAGTTCCTCCACTCTCCGGACATCCACCGACGCATCCGCCGTGTAGCGTCCAACAGCACCCCCGAATTCCTGAGCACGCCCTGCCGACGGGAGAGGCAGGATCTCGATGGTAATCGGTTTCGTGCGGAGGGTCCTCTTCTCTCCCCGTGTTCTGAAGAAGGTGAACGGGGCGCCCTCCTCGTAGTACGTGAGCCGCGCCTCCCTGATGGTCGCAGTGCCGACTGCCGCGCCGAAGAGCGCAGTTCGTATCTCGGTTACGCGGTAGCGCTTGCCGTCCACCATCTCGACATACTCCTCAGGCGGCGGCAGATCTTCAGTCCAGAACCCGGTCACATCGGGGCTCTCGTACCGCGGACTGCGCGGCTCCACTCTTCTGTAGTACTTGAACGACAGCGTGATCTGCTCGTCCACGTACGCTTCGGATCTGTCGGCAGTCATCGTGACGAAGATGTCACCTGATGCAGCCGCCCGGCCGTCTGTGGATTCTCTCACCTCCATCTCGCCGGCCGTCCGGCTCGATTGCCCTTCGACAACCTCTATTTCGATCGGCTTGGAGCTGTAGACGGCACCTTTGACTTCTACCTCCACGGGACCGAGAACGAAGCTCCCCGTCTCTCTGGGAAGCAGACTGTAGTTCCACTGTTTAGAGT